>NZ_JBHXTL010000041.1:0-65921 GCF_042677365.1 Kitasatospora sp. NPDC127116 | reverse complement strand
GTCCAGGGCGGCCGCTCCGGCCGGTCGGCAAGGCTCCGTCGGGCGGCTCCCCGCCGGGCGGCCTCCCGTCGAAGGGTCAGACCGTCAGCGTCTGGCCCGGGAAGATCAGGTCCGGGTCGCCACCGATGGTGCGCACGTTCTTCCGGTAGAGGCTGTCCGTGTCGGTGCCGAACTTGGCCGCGATCTCGCTCAGGGTGTCACCGCTCCTGACGGTGTAGCCGCCCGCGGCGGTGTTCTTCGGCACGACCGGCGCGGACTGCGCGGGCTTGGCCGAGGGCTGCCCCTGGGGCGCCTGCTGCGCGGCGGCGGCCTTGGGGGCGGCGGGCTTGGCGGGCTTGGCCGCGGGCGCGGCGGCGGGCTTGGCGGGCTTGGCCGCCTTCGCGGCCGGCTTGGCCTCCGCGCCGCCCGAGGTGTCGACGGCGGCCGGGGCGCCGCCCCTGCCCAGGCCCGCCTTCTGCGAGCAGACGGGCCAGGCGCCCGGGCCCTGCGAGGCGAGGACCTTCTCCGCGACGGTGATCTGCTGCGCCCTGCTCGCCTTGTTGGCCTGGGAGGCGTACGCGGTCCCGCCGTACGCGGCCCAGGTGGACGGGGAGAACTGCAGTCCGCCGTGGAAGCCGTTGCCGGTGCTGATGCTCCAGTTCCCGCCGCTCTCGCACTGGGCGACGGCGTCCCAGGTGGAGGCGGTAGCGGCGGAGGCCGAGGTGGCCGTGACGAGGCCGGCCACCGGCAGGGCCGCGACGGCGGCGCCCGCGACGACCGCCATCCGAACGCGGTGGCGCTTGGGGGTGGCGGTGGTGTCGGTGGCAGCGGCGGTCTCGTGACGGGGATTCATACAGGTCCTCTCGACAAGTCCCGGGTGGGCATGCGGAACCAGGCCCGGGACATGGGCCGGCAGTTTTTCGCTCACCTCACTCGACGGGCGGCCGGACACGTGTCGGACGTGCCGTGCCGCCCCGGTCACCTCCGCACGCCGACGGCCTGTTGGAGCCGGCCTCGTCGGCGGGCACCGCCCTCGCGCCGCTGGTCAGTCGGCGGGCAGTGCGTCGGGGTGGACCCGGGTGGCGCTCGTTGCGCCGCCAATGAAGCTAGGGGGCATCACCCGGACGCAGCAAGCAATTCTTGGACGTCGCAGGTCAGTTGACTGTTACCGGCGGTATTGATCAAGAAGCTGTGCCTGATTTGAATACTTTTGACCGAATTTCCAAGATCGAATGATCGAAATCCGTGCCCTCGCTCACACCTATCCCTCCGAGAAAGCTCACAGGCCATCCACGCGGAGGAATCGTCAGCTGACGCACCGTCACCATCCGGTCCGGAGTTCCCGGTTCCGCGCCGCCGCCGAGTGGCATCCGTCACGCCCGGCACGCACCGCGATCGGAAAGGGACTCTCAGTGACCGCCGTCGAGCTCCGCGTCCCGGGCCAACAACGCCGCCTGGACCCGGTTCTCGCAGCCCAGCTTGGCCAGGATCCGGCTGACGTAGGTCTTCACCGTCGCCTCGCTCATGTGGATCCGCGCCCCCGCGTCGGCATTGGACAGACCCTCTCCGAGCAGCGCCAACACCTCCAACTCGCGCTGGGTGAGCACCTCCAGCCGACGCCGCGCCGCCACCGCGCGGGCAGCCAGCGAGGCACTGCGGCCGGAGGCCAGCGAGTCGACGATGTGCCGGGTGGCGGCCGGCGAGAGGAAGGCGTTGCCGCCCGCCGCCGCCCGGACGGCCTGGATCAGCTCGTTCGGCGCGGTGTCCTTGAGCAGGAAGCCGGCACCGCCCTCGGTCACGGCGCGCAGGACGTTCTCGCGCTCCCCGAAGGTGGTGAGGATCAGGGCCCGCGCGCCGGGGGCGACCCTCGCCAGCTCCCCGAGCGCCGTCAGCCCGTCCATCACCGGCATCTGAATGTCCAGCAGCACCACGTCCACCCGGTGCGCCCGCGCGAGCTCCAGCGCCTCGCGCCCGTCGGCGGCCTCCGCGACCACCTCGATGTCGTCGGCGGAGCCGAGGATCATCCTGATCCCGGCCCGGATCAGCGGCTCGTCGTCGGCGACGAGGACTCGGATCACGCTGGTCATTCCCCTCGAACGGTGCTTCGGCTGCGGCACCATCCTCACATCCCGGCAGGACCGCTCCGAACCACCCCGATCCGGACCACCGTGCTCCGAAACCGGCCCGGCCCGCCCCGCCGGGGCACCCGCCCGCGCACGGGGGCACTCAGCCCCTGGCGACGTACTCCTGCTTCTCCACCAACGCCCCGTCCCGGAAGCAGAATCGCGCCACGTGCTCCTCGTTCCAGCCGGCGCCGGGCGCACCGTTCAGGACGAACCAGCGGCAGTGCGCGCCCGCCGGCACCTCGGGCCCCGTCCCCTTATAGGTGTCGGTGAAGAAGTTGTTGCCGCGCGGCAGCGTCTGCAGCACCTCGGCCTCGGCGGTGCCGACCCTGATCTGGTCGTACATCGGCTTCTGCACGGTCGCGTCGTTGGTGCCCCGGACGAAGGCGATCACGCCCCAGACCACCAGGCCGAGCACGATCAGCGCGACCGCGACCACCCCGAGCGCGCAGCCCATCGCCGGGCTGCGCCGCCCGCGCTCCGGCTCCTCGACGGGCGGCAGGCCGTCCAGCATCCAGTCCTCGGCCCCGCCCGTCGCCGCCGCGTCCTGCTCCGCTCCCTCGTACGGGAGCACGGCCGCCAGCCGGAAGCCCTGCTCCGGCGTGGGCCCGGCGTGCACCATGCCGCCGACCAGCCTCGCGCGCTCCCGCAGGCCGGTCAGCCCCTGGCCGCCGCTGACCGCCGCGCCCGCGCCGCCGCGTGCGCCCACGAGTTCCGGCGCGCGGGTGTTGCTCACCTCCACCACCAGTGCGTCCGGCTCGTACCGCAGCGCGACGGCGATCGGCGCGCCCGGGGCGTGCTTGTGCGCGTTGGTGAGCGCCTCCTGCACGATCCGGTACGCCGCGTGGTCGACGGCGGCCGCCAGCGGACGCCGGCCGCCCTCCACGGTGAGGTCGACCTCCGCCCCGGCCGCCCGGGAGGACTCCACCAGGCCGCCGATCCCGTCCACCCCGCCCCGGGCCGGCGGGCCGGCGGCGGCCGTCCCGGCGGTCGGCGGCACCGCCGTCGACTCGTCGTGCAGCACCCCGACCACCTCGCGCAGCTCGCGCATCGCCGCGACCGCCGCCTGCCGCAGCACCCCGACCGCCTCGCGCTGCCGGTCGGTGAGCGTCCGGTCCACCTCCAGCGCACCGGAGTGCACCGAGATCAGCGCCAGCTGGTGGCCCAGGCTGTCGTGCATGTCCTGGGCGATCCGGTGCCGTTCGCGCAGCCGCGCCTGGTGCACCACCATGACCCGCTCGCGCAGCAGCTGCTCGTTGCGCTCGCGCAGCGCGTCCAGCAGGGCGCGGCGCTGCGCCCGGTAGCGGCCGTAGAGCGCCGGCAGCACGGCGATCACGAGGAAGAAGCCGAGCGACAGCGACAGCACCAGCTTCGGCGAGAGCGAGGCGACGTCCTTCACCACTCCCGTCACCGTGAACAGCACCCAGCCCACGACGAAGGCGCCGACCAGCGACCAGACCCGGCGGATCCGCGCGCCGGCCGTCCAGCCCGCGCACACCAGCAGCGGCATCGGTCCGACCGACCAGCCGGCCAGGGCCGCGGCGGCGAGCAGCACGGTGGCCGGCAGCCCCTTGCGCAGCACCCACAGCACCGCGACGGCGAGGCCGAGGGGCAGCGCCAGGCCGGTGTTGGCGAGCAGTTCCAACAGCGCGGCGAACCCGCCCATCAGCAGGGCGGCCACCGCCTCGCCCACCACCCGCCGGGGCCGCCAGGGCCCCGGCAGCGCCGTCCGTACCACCGTGTTCCAGGCCCGCGCGATCGCTTCCACGCGTCGAGGCTATCGGTCCGGCCGGGGCGTCCGCCGTCCTCCTTCGTCGCGGCCCCCGCCGACGAAAGTCGCCTGGTCGGCCCGGCGGACCACCCGCCGGAGCACCCGCCGGACCGACCGCCGGACCGACCGTCGGACCGACCGCCCGCCGGCCGCTCAGCCGAAGGCCGTGAGCAGCAGCGCCACGTCGTCCACCCGGCGGGTCGACCCGACCTCGCGCAGCAGCCGCTCGGCCGCCTGCTCCAGCCCCTCCCCCGCCGCGGCCCGGGCCAGCGCGGCCCGCAGCCGGTCCACGCCCTGGTCGATCGCCACCGCGGGGTCCTCGACCAGTCCGTCGGTGTAGAGGGCGAGCAGCGCCCCGCTGCCCAGCCGCAGGTCGCTGACCGGGTAGTCGGCCAGGTCGTCCACCCCGAGCAGCGGACCGCCCGGGACGTACAGCGCCTCGGCCCGCCCGCCGGGGTGGCGCAGCACCGGCGGGAGGTGTCCGGCCCGGGCGATCCGGGCGAGGCCGACGGCCGGGGTCAGCCGGACCAGGCAGCAGCTGGCGAGCAGCCCGGGGTCGAGGTCGAGCAGCAGCCGGTTGGTGCGGGCGAGCACCGCGTCGGGCGGGTCGCCGCCGGAGGCGAAGGCGCGCACGGCGCTGCGCAGCTGCCCCATCGTGGCGGCCGCGCCGACGCTGTGGCCCTCGACGTCGCCGATCACCAGGGTGACGTCCCCGCCGGTGACGATCGCGTCGTACCAGTCGCCGCCGATCTCCATGCCCTGGGTGCCGGGCAGGTAGCGGGCGGTGATCCGGATGCCGGGCACCTCGGGCAGCCGGTGCGGGAGCAGTGCCTGCTGCAGGCCGCGGGCCAGCACGAACTCGGCGTCGTACAGCCGGGCGCGCTCCAGGGCCTGGGCGATGAAGCCGCCGAGCGCGGTGAGCAGGGCGCGCTCCTCCACGGTGAACGGGCGCGGCCGGTCGAAGCCGATGATGCAGGTGCCGACCGGACGGCCGGAGGCGATCAGCGGCAGGAAGGCCCAGGCGCCCATCCCGTCCAGGGCCAGGCCGGGGTAGGTGGCGGCGAGTTCGCGCACCGACTCGAAGAAGACCGGGGTGCCGGTGCTGAGCGTCTCCGCGCCGGGCACCCGGGCATCGACCGGGGTGCCCTCGAAGGCCTCCAGGAAACCGTCCGGGTAGCCGGCCTGGGAGAGCAGGTGCAGCTGCTGGTCGCGCGCCGCGTAGATGGCGAGCTCCTGGCCGCCGAAGGACGGCAGGACCTCCTCGGCCACCGCCCGGCAGACGTCCCGCACGGTGACCGCCTCGGTGAGGGCGCTGGCCAGCTGGAGCAGGTGGTGGGTGCCGCCGACCCCGGTGCGGCCGGCGGGCGGCGGGGTGGCGGGCGGTTCGGCGGCGCCCGGCGGCGGCTCGGCCGCGACCACCCGGGCGGTGACGCCGTGCGGGTCCGGGTAGAGCGAGAAGGCGAGCCAGCCGTCCGGCGGGCGGGCGGCCAGGAAGGCGGTGGGCCGCTGGGAGAACAGGGCGGCGCGGTAGCGGTTCTCGTAGACCGGGTCGGCGAGCCAGGGCAGCACGTCCCAGGGGTGGCGGCCGAGCAGGTCCTCGCGGCGGGCCCGGAGCAGCGGTTCGGTGGCGCGGTTGGCGTAGCTGATCCGGCCGTCGGGGTCGAGCGAGAGCACGCCCTCCTGCAGCCGCTCGACGGCGGCCGCGGCGGCGGTCAGGTCACGCACGTCCAGCACCGCGCCGACCAGGTGGGTCCGGCCGTCGGAGATCGCCACGGGCACCCGGGCCCACAGCTCCACCGGGTACGGCAGGCCCTCCGGCCCGAGCACCCGGACCCGGGCGGCCAGCACCTCGCCGCGCTCCAGCGCGACGCGGGCGGCGGCCCGGAACGCCGGCAGGTCACCGGGGGCGACCCGGTGGTTCAGCGCGGCCACCGTGCCGTCGAACTCGCCCGGGCCGAAGCCGAAGATCTCCCGGAACTGCTCGTCGGCGGCGAGCGCCCCGGTGGCCACGTCCCAGTCGAACAGCCCGACCCGGGTGGTCGGTACCGACGACGGCGGCGGCAGCTCCACCACGGCCACCTCGCCGCCCGGCTCCACCGACTGCCCGGTCCCGGCCAGCTCGGCCAGTTGCTCGCCCAGTCGGGCGGCCGCTTGGGCCAGCTGCCGGGCGGCCGGCTCCGGAAGCCCGTCGTCCGAGGCGGGCCACAGCCCGCTCAGCACGCCGAAGCGCTCCTCGCCGTGCGCCACCGGCACGCAGACGGAGGCGAAGTCGTACGGCAGGCCGACCGCGAGCTGCGGGAAGCGCCGCATGGTGTCCTCGGTGTCGGTCAGGGTGATCACGTGCCCGGTCCGGAAGCAGACCGCGACCGGCAGCGGGCCGGCGGCGGCCACCCGCCGGAACGGGCTCATCACCGCCAGCGGCACGCCCGCGATCGTGCGCAGCACCAGCGAGCGGCGGTCCCGCGAGCGCAGGTACACCATCACTCCGTACACCCCGGTCGTCCCCAGCGCCCGGCGCACCGCGTCGGCCAGGAGCTCGTCCCGCCGCTGGTCCGTCTGCGGGGCCGGGTCCCGGACGGACGGCGGGAACGCCCGGTCCGCCTCCGCGCCGGCCCCGGGCTCCGGCGTCCGGTCCGGACCGGGCCGCGTACCAGGGGCCCCATCGGTCGCGTGCGGATGGCGCATGCTCTTTTGCTACGCCCGGCCCGCAACCGTGTCAAGGCGAGCCCGCACCGGCCCCGGGCTGCCCCGGGGCGCGGAGTGCACCAGCATGGACGGCATGCCGAGCCGATCCCGCCGCACCACCGTGGTCAACCTCAAGGGCCACCGCGACGACCCCGGGTACGCGGACGTCGTCTACGTCGGCCGCGCGATGCACCGCGGCGGCTGGCACCTCGCCGAGTCGCCGCTGCACTGCCCGTACCGTCCGGGCCCCGACCTCACCCGCGAGGAGATGGTCGTCAAGTACCGCGAGCACCTGCTCGCCCGCCCTGGCCTGCTCGCCCTCGTCCCGCCCCTGCGCGGCCACCGCCTCGGCTGCTGGTGCGCCCCGCTGCCCTGCCACGCCGACGTCCTCGCCGACCTCGCGGACCACCCGCCGGACTGAGGCCGGGCGGCTCAGAGTCCCGAGAGGTCCACCGTCACGGGGTACGGCACCGCGGCCTTGACCAGCCCGGTGAACAGTTCCCCCGGCCGGTACGCGGCCTCGGCCTCGTCCAGCACGTAGGTGTGGACGATCGGCACGCGGCCGGCGGCCTGCTCGACCCGCCAGTAGAACGGGATGCCCGCCTCGGCGTACTGGTCCGGCTCGACCGTCCGATCGGTGGTCTCCGAGCGCGGCGAGACCACCTCGACCACCAGCAGGACGTGGTCGGGCCTGGTCGGCGACTCGTCGATGGTGTCCGCGCGGTAGACCACCACGTCCGGCCGGCGGCTGTTCAGCGGCACGCCCTGCAGCCGGACGTCGAAGTCGGTGTCGGCGTTCCATTCGACGCCGCCCGCGTCGTCCAGGGCGTTCGCCAGGAGCCGGGCGAGCCGGTTGTGCCGGTTGTGCCGCTTGGAAGCGCTTGGGGACACGACCACCATCCCGTCGACGATCTCGATGCCCGCGCACTGCTCCTCGGTCCAGGAGTCGTACTGCTCACTGGTGATCTGCCGGTGCATCCACTCGGGTGCGATCGACTCGGCCGTCACGGCGTACCTCCCCTGGGCTGCTGAGCGGGCCTCACTCTGTGTGCCACAGCCTAGTACGAGCCCTCGTACGAGCGTTGCGGCGGTTTCGGACGGTTCGGGGACTGTTCGATATTCTCCGGACGGGTGGCGGCGTGGGGCCGCCGGTGGGGAAGCGAGAGCCGTATGCAGTCGTCGTCCGGGGGGCCCGCGCGCGGAACGTCGTGGCAGTGGGACGAGGAGACGGACGGCGGCGGGGCCACCGAGGACGTGATCGCGGGCGGCGGGGAGCGCACCGGGCCGAGCCGGCGCCGGCTGCTGCTCGGGGCCGGGGCGCTAGCAGCGGGCGGGGCCGCCTGGGCGCTCGGCCGTTCGGGTGGCAGCGGGGCCCGTCCCTCGCCGGGGCCGACCGGGCCGCCGCCGACCGCGCTGTCCGGCCCGACGCCGCTCTGGACCTACCGCGGACCGGAGGCGATGACCCCGGAGCGGCTGACCGACCCGCCCCGCCGCCCCGTCTTCCTCTCCCGGAAGGGTCTGCAGGTCCTCGACCCGGCGAAGGGCACCGCCGCCCGGCTCCTGGTCTTCGACCCGCCGGCCAACCGCAGCTGGCCCAGCGACCTCGACATGCTCGGCAAGGTGGTGGTCGGGCCCGACCACCTCTTCACCGCCACCTACCAGGGCCACCTCGAAGCCCGCCACTTCACCGACCCCGCCGCCGACTGGAGCCTGCCGCTGCCCGACGAACTGCAGGGGCAGGTCCGCCTCGCCGGCTACGACCGCGACCCCGGCATCCTCTACGGCTACTCCTGGGGCCACCCGCGGGCCGACGGCAGTTCGACGGACAACCGCCTCTTCGCCCTGCGGGTCATCGACCGCGCCCTGCTCTGGTCCGTCCGCACCGAGCGGACGGAGCAGCCCGTCACGCCCGCCACCTTCGGCGGGGGCAGCCTCCTCGCCTGCATCCGATTCGTCGACGGCCGCACCGAGCTGGTGGCCCGGGCCGCCGCCACCGGCCGCGAGCTGTGGACCGCCCCCGGCGAGGAGGACCTGCGCTGGTGCGTCACCGGCGCGACGGGCGTCTACGTCCCCGACGGCAACGGCGGCGTGCGCATGCTGCTCCCCACCGGCGAGCCGGGCTGGACCCACTCGCCCCACCGGCGTGAGTCCTGGCGGGCGCTGCCGCCCGTCGCGCAGAACACCCGGGTGTACATCCCGTGGGACCAGGGCGTCGTCAGCTGCCTCGACGTGTCCAACGGCGCCGAGCTGTGGTCCTGCCGGCTGCCGTTCCCGCTGGACCGCCGCAGCCGTCCGCTGGTCGCCAACGGCACGCTGTTCGTCCCGGGTACGTCGGTCGGCGGGGTCAGCGCGATCCACCCGGCGACCGGCGAGCTGGGGTGGACCTTCCACGACTCCGGTCCGGGCAAGGACGTCTGGACCCTCGCCACCGACGCGACCCACCAGTACGACGGAACCCGCCTCTACGCGGGCCACGACGACGTCCTGCACGCCCTTCCGCTGAACTGAACGTCCCGATGACACTGAACGTCCCGACGACCCGACGACACTGAACGTCCCGACGACCCGGCAGGAGGGCCCGATGCAGGTACGCCCGATCTCCCCCGAGAAGCTGGCCGAGCTGCTCGCCGACCGCATCGCCGCCCTGCCCGGCGCCCGCGACCGGCGCCTGCGGGTGGCCGTGGACGGCGCGGCGGCGGCCCGCCCCGAGGCGCTCGCCGACGCGCTGGTGGAGCCGCTGCGGCTGCGCGGCCACCCGACGCTGCGGGTCTCGGCCTCCGGCTTCCTGCGTCCGGCCTCGGTCCGGCTGGAGTACGGCCACCAGGACGCGGACGCCTTCCACGACCTCTGGCTGGACGACGGCGCCCTGGCGCGCGAGGTGCTCGACCCCTTGGAGCCGGGCGGCAGCGGCCGTGTCCTGCCCTCGCTGCGCGACCCGGTCACCGACCGCTCGACCCGCGCCCCGTACACCGAACTCCCGCCCGGCGGCGTGCTGTTGCTGGACGGCGCGCTGCTGCTCGGCCGCTGGCTGCCGCTGGAGCTGTCCGTCCACCTGGCGCTCGGTCCGGCCGCGCTGGCCCGCCGCACCCCGGCCGACCAGCAGTGGACGCTGCCCGCCTTCGCCCGCTACGAGGCGCAGACCGTCCCCGCCGAGGCCGCCGACGTCACCGTCCGGGTGGACGACCCGCGCCACCCCGCGCTGGTCGAGCGGCCGTGACCTCCGGGGCCGGGCCGCGCTGGCAGTAGGGGCACCAGAAGACCGCCCGGTCGCGCGGCGGCGAGCCCTGGCGGCCGGCGACCACGGGGGTCACGCAGCGCGGGCAGGGCCGTCCGGCCCGGCCGTACACCCAGTGCTGGTAGCCGGGCCGGGTGTCGCCGGTGGTGATGTGGCCGGGGCGCAGCTTGTTGGCCTCCAGCATCTGCCGGGCGCGCTCCACCAGCCGGTCGGGGTGCGGGAGTTCGCCGACCTCGGTCCAGGGGGTGACGCCCGCGACGAAGCACAGCTCGTTGGCGTAGACGTTGCCGATCCCGGCGAGGTTGCGCTGGTCGAGCAGGGCCTCGACGACCGGGCGGCCCGGGTGGGCGAGGAGCCGGCGGACGGCCTCGACCGCGTCCCAGTCGGGGCCGAGCAGGTCGGGGCCGAGGTGGCCGACGATCCGCCGTTCGTCGGCGGTGCGCAGCAGTTCGACGACGGGCAGCCGGTAGCCGACGGCGGTGCCCCGGTCGGTGCCGAGGACGGCGCGGATCTGCCGGTCGGGGCCGCCGGTCCACCGCTCGCCGGGGCGGTAGACCTCCCAGCGGCCGTCCATCCGCAGACGGATCTACCAGGTTTCACAAAACACGTTTCCGCTGGTCAGCGCCCCTTCCAGGTTCGATATTGGTGTGTCATGCAACTAGTTTCGCGGTTGCTGGATTCGAGCGCCGGCTGTCGACGTGAGGGGAGCGGAGTGACGAAGCACACATGCAGGCCGACGCGCTGAGTCAGCCAAGTGCGCTCCCGTCTTGGGGCGCACGGAGTCATTCAATCCAGCAACGCCAGCCGCACCAGACGACAACCGCCCCGGGGCCATCTGGCCCCGGGGCGGTTCGTTCATGCAGCTGGTGTCAGAGGCCGAACCGCTTGCGGATGTCCCCCATGCCGTCAGCCATGGCGACGAACTCCGGAAGAGTAAGGCGAACGCCGAGGATGTCAGGGTTCTGGCTGTCGCCCATGAAGATCCCAACAAGCTTCCCGCCCGCATCCATGATCGGCGCGAACGTCGCGCACGAGCCGTTCGTCTCGGAGAACGGCGACTTGAAGCGCTCCGAGACGGGCGGCGTGACGTTGTACAGGTCCTGCTTTTCCATGGTCAGAGGTATTCCTTACTTGCGGATCTCATCAGCTCTACCGACTCAGTAGAACTCAACGCCTTCCTGCTCAGGTAGTCAAACCTCCGCCTCCTGGCTCTGACCTCCTTCGGGTCATCCAGGATGGCGACGCCCGTCCCGGTATCCATGGTGGCGACTCCGGGGTCGTGCGGATTAGGAAAGTCGAGGATCGTGAGGTTCACCTGCGAGGCAGCAGCGGCGCCTGCGGCGAACGGGATGACTCTGACCGTGACGTTGGGCAGGGCCGCCATCTCGATGATGCGCTCCACTTGCTCACGCATCGCGGGCGCCCCACCTACCTGAGCGCGCAACGCTGCCTCGGAAAGCAGGGCATCAACAACCACCGGACCCTCGGCACGGGTGACGATCTCCTGCCGTCTCATTCGGACGGCATGCTGCACGGTCAGTCTTTCCGCGCCGACTTCACCGAAACCGAACTCGTCCACATCCCGCATGTACTTCTCGGTCTGGAAGGGAAAGGGAACCAAGCCGCCGGTGGCGATGCTGATCTTCGTGGCCGTGTCCTCCAGCTCGATCAGCTTGACCAAGCTCCGGGGAAGGTGGGCAATGTACTCATCCCACCAAACCGCCTGTGACGCCCTGGCCTCCCTGATCTGAGCAAGGACGTCGAGCTGGATGGCTTCGTCGACTCCATACAGGTTGAGCATGGTCATCACCTGATGGTCGGTAGGCAGCTGCCCACCCATCTCCATCAGCGAAACAAGCTTTTGGCTCTTGCCGAGCGCTTCGGCAACCGCTCCTTGCGTCAGTCGCGGTCGCACGGCCATGCGAAGCGCCTTCAGCCGCCGGCCAACGCCCACCATCGCGCGGCCCGCTTGCGTCTTCGTCACGCTCCGTTTCCTCCCGTTCATAGACGCTTCTGGAGGGAGGGTAGCGGTCGAAGGCGCGCCCACGCCTCGTGGGGGTGAACATTTGATGGCCGGTCACGAAGGGCTTGCGTACCAGCCGCTGGTACTAGGAGACTCGGTTCCGCACCAACCCGCAACGTGCCAACTGCGGAGTGTAGTGCGTCCGCGATGACGCACGGCTCCCTCCGGCCGAACCGTGGAGGAGCTGCGCAAATCGTGTTCGACCATGTCCACCTGAGCACCATCATCCGCCTCTTTCGATCGGAAACCTTCGAGCCCGACCCCATCTCGGTGCGCAGGGTCCGACAGCTCGTCCGCGAGTCCTGCACGGCTATCGGACTCGACCCTGACGACCCCGTGCTCGTCGCGTGCGAGCTGGCCTCGAACGCGCTCCGGCACGCGCGGACGCCGTACCAGGTCACCTTCGTGGCGCCCTGGAACCGGCTTCCGTGGGTTGAGGTGCTGGACCTCTCGATGGATGTGCCGAGGCCGCGGGCCGCGGGGACGCACGAGACCGGAGGCCGCGGGTTCGAGCTGGTTTCACTGCTGTCCGAGCGGTGGCACTGCGACCTCGACCCGGCTGCGCGCCACAAGATCGTCTGCGCCACTTTCAAGGGGGATATCGATGAATCCGGGCACGGAGAGCATGTCCATACAGCCCTACCCACAGGACAGCTCTCCGCTTCGCCAGGGCTGGATCTCCCTCGAAGAGCTCTCCCCGCCGCAGCTGGAACGCCTCGGTCAGCCTGAGCTCCCCATCCTGCTGACTCTGAGCGGGATCGGCGCTCGGCCCTCCGATGACTACATTCCGGCAATCGAACTACGGCTTCCCCGCGCGACACTGGTGAAGCTGGAGCAGAAGATCCGCAGGGTCCTCCTTGCTTCGATCGGGGCCACGCAGCCGTACCACGAGGTCGACCCCGTACCACGACGGGGACGGATCTCCATCGAGGCGATCCCGCCGTCTCATGTGCAGGTCAGTCGCCCTGAACATTCGATCCGAATGACCTTCAGCGGCATCCAGCCGGCCTCTGCTGGGGGGTGTCCCCCCGTGATCGAAGTACGACTCAGTCGGTCGGGGCTGGCGGGGCTGGAAGCTCAGATCCGGGCGGTTCGGCTCGCTTCGGTCGTGAACGCCGGCCGGGCCGCGAGGGCGGAGCCCTTGACACGCCGAACCCCTGGACGGGCGCTCCAGGAACACTTCACCGCCGAGCAGATCAAAGAGCTTCACGAGGACCACGGCCGGAGGGAGCCGGTGCCGACCGAGGACGCGGTCCGGTTCCTGAACGGACTTAGACGGATGGAGGTGACGACGTGATCGTCATCGCTGAACCGACCCTGGAAGTCGAGCTGGACGAACCGCTCACAAGGTTCACCGCAGAGTACCCCTACGCACCTGAGGCCGCGGCGTTGTCCCGCTGGCTCGTGGACGCCGCCTTGGCCTCCTGGGAGCTGTTCGAACTCATCGACAACTCCGTGCTGGTGGCGAGCGAGCTGGTGACCAACGCCGTCCAGACCTGCTGCCGCCGCAAGCTCGGCTTCTCGATCGAACGGCTGGGCGAGGCCTTGGTCAGGATCGAGGTCAGCGACGGTTCTTGCTCGCTGCCGGTCTTCGTGGACGGCGGCCTGCCGACTTGCGCCGAGCGCGCCTCTCCGCGCGGCCGGGGGCTGCTCGTCGTGGACCGCCTGTCGCACCGCTGGGGCATCGAACTGTGCGCCCGCGGCAAGACCGTGTGGGCGGAACTCCGGCCCGGCCGCCGGCCCCGCTAGCCAGGGGAAGCCAAAACCGCTTGCCCCTCCCCTTCCCCGAGAAAGAGTATTCGGACATGGAGATGGACCGCCTTTGGGAGCACACTCGCAAGAGGCATGCCCAACTGAAGGAGTACTCCAACGACCCGCCGGACCTCATGAATCTCCTGCTGCTCTCCTTGCAGGAGGGCGTGGGGCAGGCGGCACTCAACATGCTGAAGCTCCGCAAGGTGCGCCCCGGCCGAAAGGGGAGCGCCACTGAAGGGTTGCAGTTGGCGCTGGCCTCGGTTATCGAGATCGCCATGGTAGCTCTCTGGGAGTCAACCGACGACGCACCGGAAGTGTTTCGTTCGAGGCTGTGGCTCTGAATTAGGCGCCGAGCCTCCCGCCGGGCGGTCACGAAGGACGGCCGCCCGGCATGGCCACCCTATTTCACTTCGAAATAGGGTGCTTTGCCATGCCCAAATAATGAAATCTCGGAATGCGAAGTTCCTTATAAATAGTACCGCCGAGAGCGCTTTAGTGGATCTCCGATATCGGCTATGTTAATGACAGCTTCGAGGGGACATCCCGCATCGGGGTGATCGTCTCGAAGATTCCTTCCGGCAGCCGCTGGGAGGAAGCTCGGGAAAGGAGAGCACATGTCCTCGTTCGACATCTCGGCGGCCATCGGGGCCGACCCGGAGATCAGCGGCGCCCTCACCGGCGTCACCGACGTCACCACCCAGGGGAACGCGACCTTCTCGGCCGGCAGCATCGTCACCGACGACGACCAGGTCGCCGTCACCCTGGTGGACTCGGCGTCCGAGGACGCCGGCCTGTACGAGCTGCTGGGCGTCCGGCGTACGGCCCTGTTGATCGCGGCCTGATCCCGTGGGGACCGTCATCACGGCCGTCGCGCTGACGGCGTGGTTCATCGTGTCGGCTGTCGGCCAGTTGACGGTTCCGCGGCGACTGCTGGACCGGTTGAGGGCCTGGGATATCTTCGGGATTGTTCCGAATTACAGATTCTTCGCGCCTCGACCGGTCCAGCACGACTATCACCTCCTCATGCGGACGGCTGGATCGTCCGGAGAATTCGGCCCCTGGCATCAGGTTGCCGGCCCTCCGGACCGCTGCTGGTGGCACATCGCCTGGAATCCGGACCGTCGTGCGTTCAAGGGCTTGTCCGACGTGATGTCCGTCGCCCACCGCTTCGATGTGCAGAGACCACGCGCCGTACAGGTGTCCCTGCCTTACCTCGCGATTCTGAACTACGTCACCGCCGTTGCATCGAGAGATCCAGCCGCCCGCGAGGTTCAATTCGTCCTGGCGATTTCGCATGGCGTTCTCAGTGACGAGAGCCCGGACGTTATCTTCAAATCTGGCCGCCATCGCCTTGGAGAATCCCGGTGATTCCGTCCTCCGCTATCCGCCTCACGGAGATCATCGCCGGGATCGGCGTACTCATCTCCTCTCTTGAGGTCCTGGCTCGACCACGAAGCACCGACGACGGCTCGTGGAACAGTTGGCGTGTTCTGCGGCTGCGCCGGCGCTGGACTTCGACGGGGCGCACTGGGGCCATGGTCGACGGCCTGTTGGGGTACCCGCGCGACCTGATCGGCGTGGCGGTGCGATCGGTGGCCGCCGCCGCGCTGGTCCTGGCCGCCCCCTCTGAGGCCTGGCAAGCCCTTCTGCTGTGGCTGGTGACGGCGTCGCTGGCGATGCGCGGCCTGCGTGCCCCCTACGGCGGTGAGGGCTCCGATCAGGTACTCCTGATCGTCTTCGGCTCGCTGGCGATGGCGCAGACCTTCGGTGGTCAGCGGATCGCCCTGTGGTTCATCGTCGCGGAGGCGTGCTTGGCGTACTTCTCGTCAGGGTTCGCGAAGGTGCTCCACTCGGAGTGGCGTGACGGGAGCGGCCTCTTAGGGGTGCTTCGCACGCGCTCGTGGGGCAACGCCTGGGCGGCGCGCCGGCTGTCCGGCCGGCCTGTTCTGTGCCGCTGGCTGTCGCTGGCCCTGGTCAGCGCGGAGACGGCGTTTCCGCTGGTGCTGCTGGCGCCGTCTCCGCTCCTTCCGCTGCTGATCGGGGTGGCCCTGGCCTTCCACCTGGTCGTCGCGGTGGTGATGGGCCTGAACTGCTTCGTGTGGGCGTTCGCGTCCTGCTACCCGGCCGTGGCGTACGTCGTCCTGGGAAGCGTCCGGTGACCAGCCGGTCAGCTCAGCCGGTCCAGCTCGCCTTCGATCGTGCCCAGCACGCGGTCTTCCACCTCGGGGATGCCGATCTTCCCGATGATGTCCCGGAAGAAGCCGCGCAGGACCAGGCGCCGCGCCTCGTTCTCATCGATGCCTCGGGACATCAGGTAGAACAGCTGCTCATCCTCGAATCGCCCGGTCGCGCTCGCGTGGCCGGCGCCGACGATGTCACCGATCTCGATCTCCAGGTTCGGGACCGCATCGGCACGGGCGCCGGCCGACAGCAGGATGTTCCTGTTGGCCACGTAGGTGTCGGTGCCCTTAGCCGCGGAACGGATGAAGGCATTGCCGATCCACACGCTTCGGCTGTCCCGGCCGTGCACAGCGCACTTGTAGTTCACCCGGGACGTGCAGTTCGGCCCCGCATGATCGGCGATGGGCCGGTGCTCGATGTGCTGGCCGGCCTTCGCGAAGACCAGGCCGGCCAACTCCGCGTCCGCTCCGGGCGCTTCGAAGGTCAGGGTGGGGCTGACGCGGACCACCGCGCCACCGAGGCTGACGGTGGTCAGCCTCAGCTTGGCGTGGTGTCCAAGGCTCGTATGGTGCGCCGAGACGTGGACGGCATCCGGGCCCCACTCGTGGAGGACCACCACGGCCAGGTCGGCGCTCTCTTCCACAACCAGCTCGACGTTGTCCGCGAAGGTTCCCGAGCCGGTGTAGGTCAACACGACGGTGGCCTTGCTGAACCTGCCGGCCCGGATCGTCACGTGTCCGTAGGCCGCGGTGCCCTCTCCCGGGCCGGTGACTCCGACCACGACGGGCTCCGTCGCGATCGTGTCCGGTGGCACGGTCACCAGCAGTGCGTGGGTGTGGCTGCGCCAGGCTTGAGCTGCAACACGGTCGGCAGGCGCGACGGCCGAACCGATGCGGGGATCGTCGCGCCCTGCACCGGAGGCGACGACCTCAACGCGGACTCCGCTCTCCAGCCGCGCAGGGCCGGAGTAGAGGCCGTTGTCGCGATGTACGGCAGTCCCGTCGTGCAGCCCGTTGAGCCGCCACAGCGGGGTGAATCGCCAGTCCTCTTCTCGGCCCTTCGGGATTTCGAAGGCGTCAACATCGAGGGAGGTGAAGCGGTGGATCGTGGACAACGCCAGAACATCGCCGCCGGCGTGGCCGGCCGCCAGTCGTTCGTCAGGGAGTTCCATCCCCGCAGCCTACAGCCAACTTGCCGCCACCAGACGCCAGTTGGTTTATGTGATCGATGTGTCTCCGACGCCGCTCCGGGCCTCGCCGCAGGCGTCTCGTGCGTGCGAGGGCCTGCCGAATGCCGCCGAGGCCCGCCAGGGCTCCTCTACGGCTGATCAGCCGGAGCCCCCGAAGTCGATTGCGTTCGCCCATCCCAAGTAGATAGCGCCTAACCGTGAGCTCGATAGATCCACAACTTCAGATTCAGCTCAGTGCTGGCAATGCGGCACTGACCATCGCAGGCGTCTTCCAGGTGAAGCGCTCGAACTCCGGGGTGCCGCGCCCCGAGGGCGATCGGCTGGCACGAGAACAGCTGATCTCATCGATGACGCAGCTCGAATCCGAACACGGCTTGAGTCCCGCCGTCGCCATGGTCGAGTTGCTTCGCGCCCTGGCGATGCTGTCGGCCGGCCTCCTGGCGGAGAACTCCCTGCTGACCAACATGCCGGTGGGCGAACTCATCGAGGCCCGGCGGATAGAGCTGCTGCTGTACGGGACTTGAGCACAAGGCACGACGGAGTAGTTGATGACCAAGAAGAACACGTACCGCCTGACCGTCTCCATGACATACCGCAACAAGACACATACCACCACCGTGTACACCCCGTGGCGGGAGACCGAGGAAGAAGCCCGGCAGAAGTGGATTGACTACGTAGAGGAATGCATCCCGTGGGCAGCGACGGAAGTTCTGAGCTGCGAGTTCGTCAGGTCGGAAAGCTGATGTAGGCGCGGGCGGCCCGGGTGGCGTCCGGGACGCTCGTGAACTGATCGACAGCATCGAGCACTGACGCGCGGCAAGCCTTGCGATGCCCCATGAGGAACCTTTCGTACACAAACCAAAATCGACCATGATTCATCACCGGACTGAACCATTGAAAACTCGACCAGATAGCGACGAACTATGACCAACGTCGAAAAGGCTCAATGCGCCGCCGACCACGCCGCACTGAACCTCGCATCGGTCTTCCAAGTCATGAATGTCGAATCCGGAGTCCCCCAAGCCGAGGCGAACGAGCTGGCGAGTGCACAGCTGATCGGCGAGCTTATGGGGCTCTCGGATGGCCTCCGCCTGACACCGGACGAGGCCGCCGGCGAGCTGCTGCGGTCGTTGGCGGCACTCTCGGCCATCCTGTTCGGTGAGCTCGCGGCCCTGACGGGCAAGCCGATCGAGGACCTGATCCAGTTCCGTCGCATGGAAGTGACGTACAAGGGTTCAGGCCCAGCGTTGGAGTAGACCTTCGGCGCGCAATGACGGAGGCCCCCTACCGAACCGGTAGGGGGCCTCCTTGCGTACCTCAGCCGTTCTCCTTGAGGTAGGAGTCGACAATGTGCTTGGGGATGGCGCCGCGGTCGTTGACCTCCATGCCCTTCCCCTTCGCCCAGGCCCGAACGGCAGAGGCGTCGGGGCCCGGCTTGCCGGCGGAGCGGTTCCTCTTGGGGGCCGGGGAGGCCGGCGTGGAAGCAGCCTCCCGCTGAATGCCATGCTCGGCCAGGAACTCGTCCAGGTCGGTCTTGGACTTCTCGTAGGCGGTCAGCTTGGCCTCAAGCTGGGTAATCACCTTCTTGTCGCCGAGCTCCCCCCGGTAGGTGACGCCGTCAACGTTCACCTTGACCTGCTGAACTACTTCGATCGGCATTGCAGACTCCTTCTGTGGTGCCTGAATGCTAATCCTAGTTCAGTAGCCCTTCCAACACTTTCCACCACATCGAGTGGCCACCACGTTGTCGATGGAGCCGTAAGTGTCCGCCGCGTACGCGCATGCGGCACAGATGTTCGCCACCGGGTCTGTGACGTCCCAGGAGGTTCCCGGAACGTGGTAGGCCCGGAACGTGGTGGGAACGACCTGCATCAGGCCGCGGCTGTTGTTCTTGGCCCTGGCGTTCAAGTCGTCGTAGTTCGTCGCGTCAGGGTCTCCGCCGGACTCGTGCTCGATGGCAACGTGGATGGCGGCAGCAGTGCCTGGAATGCCCCGGGTGCGCATCACGTCGACGGCTTCGGCCACCCATCCGTTCAGATTGTCGGGGTAGGAGGGCTTCGAAGTCCTCTCCACCTGCTTCTGCGTAGGCCTTGGAGGGACTTCCGGGGCCGGTACGTCGGAAGGTGTCGGCATCGGACGGGGAGGCGGCTCCGGCGTCATCTCCGGAGAACTCGGAGACAGGTTCGATGGGGCAGTAGAAGGGGACATCGGAGGCTCTGGCAGGGCTTCCTCCGTCCCGGCCGGTGTGGTCGGTGCTGCGGCCGGCACGACGGACGCCGCCAGAAGTGCGACACCCCCCAGCACTGTCGTTGTGGTCCAGATCAGGCGTTCCTTCATGCAATCCCCGCTCTGTGGTGCCTTCGACAAAGGCTTCGGTAGGTACCCATGTCACCGACCTCGACCAGCGCGCCGGAGTGCACCATCACGCCGTCCTTGACACGGGCCGTGTGGGTGGCCTTTCGCCCGCACCAGCACAGCGTCTTGACCGGCAGTTCCTCGACGCGGTCGGCCAGCTCCAGCAGCCTCTTCGAGGCCGGGAAGAGTTCTCCGCGGAAGTCGGTCCGCAGGCCGAAGGCGTAGACGTCGACACCTAGCCCGTCCACGGCGTCCGCCAGGTGGTTGATCTGCTTCGGGGTGTAGAACTGGGCCTCGTCGGCGATCACGTACGGAATTGGCTCAGTGACCTCCGCCAACACCATCAGAAGGTCGTACAGGTCCATCCGGTCGGTAACCTCGATGGCTCTGGCCTGGAGGCCGAGCCGGGAGGAGATGGTCCCGGCGCCGGCTCGGCCTCCCTTCGTGAACATCACGCCGTCGCCGCCGAGCGAGTGGTGGAGCTGGAGCGCCAGCGTCGACTTCCCGGCGTCCATCACACCGAGGTGGGCGACGAGTTCAGGCATGGTCGTCTTCCTCGGCGATGTCGCCGACACACGCCAGGAAGTAGTCCTGGTGCTTGTCGCCGTACCGGAGTGCCAGATTGATGAATCGCTCCGGGTCGCTGCCCAGGTCTTCGACGTCGCTCAGGACGCAGGTGAAGCGATAGCTCTTCACTTCTTCAGCTCCATTCGGACGCCGTTGACGATCCAGACCAGGACCCAACATCCCTGGACCACTGGGAAGGCCAGATGCATCTGGAGGCCAACGATGACCATCGCCGTGTTGGCGGCGATGTTCAGGAGTGTGGCGAATCGACCGTTGGCTTCGATGACGCCCAGGAGCAGGGCCAGGACGCCCCAGGCGAAGCAGGCGAGTTCGGCGATCAGGCCGAGCGCGGAAGGGCTCACCGGGCGTTCTCCTTGAGGAAGTTGGAGACGATGGCCTCGCCGATGTAGCCGACGCCGGAGTCGGTGATGAGCGTCGGAACGGCGTAGACGTCATGCTGGTTCATCTTCTTCAGCGAACTGGCTGCGGTGATGTCGACGACTTCGGTGTTGGGGAATGCTTCGAGGACCAGGGGCTTGATCCGCTTGCATGGCTGGCAGGTCGGGCTGGTGAACAGCATCATCAGTGCTTCGTTTCCTTGTCGTAGATGGCGCCCCAGGGGCGCCCGTCGGCTATGTCTGCGTCAGTTGGGATCAGTAGGCCGTTCATGGTGAACTGCATGATCTCTGCGGCCTGCTTGGCCAGTTCTGCGGCTCGCTCCTTCGGGAACGAGAAGACGATTTCGTCGTGGATGATCAAGCGGACCCAGGGTGTGAAGCCGGCGCGGTCGAGTTCGATGACCGCCCTGGCGGTGATGTCCCTCGCAGCGCTCTGAATCGCGTAGTTCAAGGCGGCGTACGGGCGGCCGCGGTCCACCATGAGCCGGTGACCGGTGGCCGTGTAGATGTAGCCCTTCTTACGGGCCTCGTCCTGGAGCCGGTCAGCGAGGACCCGAACCCCCGGGTACGCCCGCCAGAACCCCTTGACCGCTTTCTTGGCCTCTTCGACACTGACGCCGGCCTGTTCATGAACGGCCTGCCAGCCGCCACCGAAGGCGACACAGAAGTTGGTGGTCTTCCCGGCCTTGCGGCTCACACCGGCGGCGTCCGCCGTCATCTGGTGGAGGTCCGCGTCGTTCCGGAAGGCCTCCAACAGCGTCTGGTCCCCCGACAGGGCGGCCATGACCCGGAGTTCCATGTTTCCGTAGTCGATGCTCACCGTGACGTGGTCCGGCTCCGCGAGGAAGCAGTTCCGGACGAAGGCCTCCCCGGCCGGAAGCGTCTGGGCCGGGATGCCCGTACAGGACATCCGGAACGTCCGCGCGCCTGCGGTATTGATGGAAGCGTGGCAGCGGTTCGAACCGTCCCGCTGCTCCAAGAAGCGCAGGAACCACGTCTTGGCCCACTTCCCGCACTTCTTCGCCTTGATGACGGCCTGGGCCAGCGGCTCGGACGAGAACGACGACAGGATCGCGTCGTCCACCTTCCACTTGCCGGTCGGCGTCTTCTGGGTGAGCTTGTGCCCCCGCTCGATCAGCGCTTCGGCGACCTGGTCGGTGGAGTTGACGCTCTCGACGCCCAGCTCGGCCGCGACGTGGCACCAGTGCTCGGCCTCGGCGATGAGCTTGTCCGCCTCCCGGCGGGTGTAGTCCACATCAAGCAAGTAGCCCTGGCGCTCGATCTTGGCGCAGACGTGGGCGAGCCGGTGTTCCCAGCTCATCAGTCCACGTCGCTTCGAGCGGGCGGGGACCAGGCGCCGCAGCGTCCGGTAGAGCCGGAACGCGAGGACGGGGTCCATGCCGGCATAGAGGTTGAAGCCGTGGTGCGTCAGCGGCACGACCGGCCACACCGCGGACTTCTTGACTCCCAGCTCCTTGGCGATGGCCGTCATCGACCCCTTGACCTCGTCGGCCACCACAGGGTCGATGTAGTACTTCGTCGCCTCTTCGAGCTTGTGTCCCGGGCCGCCTTCCTTGACGGCCCGGGAGTCGACCAGCTTCCCGAGCAGCACGGTGTCCCACGACTTCGGGGCCAGCTCCTCCATGCGGACGCCCAGGGTCTCTTCGACCACGTGCATGTCGTACGTGCCGTTGTGGGCGATCAGGCGTTTGACGGTCCGCAGGGCCCAGCGCACCGCCGTGCGGAAGTTGTCGTCGGGGCCGACTTCCTTCTCGACCGGGATGACGAACGATTCGGATGCGTTGCCGAACTGGGCCAGTCGTATCCGGAAGGTTCCGACTTTCGCATTCCACCAGTCCAAACCTGTGGTCTCTGTGTCCCACGCACAGAGTTCCTGGTTCGCCTCGATGAACTTCTTGAACTGCGCAAGATCTGAAGGGTCTTCGACCACATTGATCCGGATGGGATCGTTCTTGATCTTGTACTCAATGACCTTCAAAATCTTGCCTTACTCGTTTATGCTCGGCACCTCGCACGCGGGGCAGGGTGTGACCTCTGGCAGTTCGGTATCCGGCGGGAAGGACTCCGCGAACTCGAACAGGCACTCGCCGCAGAAGTAGCTGACCAGAATGCTGTTAAGCGTCGACATGGTCGGAGATCCTTTCCATCGCGTCACCGCAGCCGGGGCAGGTCTCTCGCTCGCAAAACCCTTCGAAGGGGCCCCAGATCATTCGCCGGACCCCACATTCACACTCATAGAGGCTGGTCGGCATCAGCTCTTGATCTCTCCGCTGATCATCATCTCGACCAGCATTCCGGCCTGCTTCCGGGTGAGGCCGGCGCGGCGCGCCTTCCATCGGACCTTCCCGGCAGCTTCGGCGATCAGCTCGTGGGTGCGCTGGCTCTGCGCGACCTGAACGACGATGGCTTCCCACAGGGCTTCGTCCAGGGCGTCATCGAGGTCAGTCACAGTCGAACTCCATCTCGTAGGCCTGATCCGACAGGGCCTCGCTGATCTGGTCCCGAAGCGTCATGGCCGCTTCCCGGCTGAGGTGCAGCGTCGAGGTGGAGCTGCTGTTCTCGTTGAGGTGGACGCCCGAGATGAGGATTGCGCGCTCACCCTTCGGGCCGATGGTGTGTGCGGCATCGGTCTTGTTCACTACCAGGCCGTAGTGCCGGGTGGAGCTCTTTCGGTTCGGGTTCCTCAGCAGCTCGCCGGGGATGTAGGTCCAGCTCATGGCGTCTCCCGCAGGGGCGGGAGCGGGGGCCTTGAATGCCCCCGCTCCGCAAGTCAACTTTTAGGGCAGATTGAAGTAATCAGCGCTTCACGGCGAACTTCCCCGTCTTCTTGTCCAGGAAGGCCGGCGGGCACTTCGCCTCCCCGGCTCGCTCGTCGGCGTTGCAGAAGTACGCCTCCCAAGTGCCCTTCGCCACGTGGGTGCGCGCCCCGTGATCACAGGTGAGGTCACCCTTGTGACCGGACTCGGCGCCGGCCGAGTTCTGGACCCGGCCGCCGGAGAACGACGGCTGGCCCGCGGCCTTGTCGGCCTTCGACGGGGCGAGGGTGACGACATAGGCGCTCGCCTTGCCCATCGTCTCCAGCAGGCCGCTCTCCTTGGCCTCACCGATCTTGCGCTTCAGGCCGTCCGCCGAGCCGTCTCGCATGACAAGCCACGGCGCGTCGTACCCGGGGCCGAACTTCAGGGTCGCGCAGAAGCCTTCGTTGTCGGCGGTCGCAGGGGTGGTCATAGGCGTCTCCTCGACAGTGGGGGTTTCGGTCAGATCGGACTTCTCGTCCCAGGGGCTGATATCCGCGAAAGGATCGTCATAGTTGGGCACTTGTCCTCCTACTTCCGTTTGTACGTTGATTAAATCCGCAAGTCAACTTTTAGGGCATGCTAAATCGGGCAGGCACCCGAAGCGCAGATCTCGTCATAGCCGGTATCCTCGACCTCGATGCCCAGGCGCTTAGCGTGTGCCTCGTACTCCATGGGCGAGATACGCTCGTACGGGGCCTGGTCCCGGGACACCTCCGGGAAGATCGTGGCTCCCTTCAGGTCGCCGAGGTAGCCCTTCAGAATCTGCATGAGGTCTTCGACGGTGTACCGGCTCGGGTCGATGTTGGCGGTGTAGGAAACTGCCTGATCGGCCCAGCACTGCTGATAGAGGCGCTGCACATTCAACATGTCTTCGATGGTGAGTTCACCGGCATCCTGAACGCTCCCCTCCCCTACCTCCGACACAAGCGGGTCCTTCGTCGGGATCTCAACGACCGTGGTGTTCGCGGCGTACAGGCAGGGCTCGGTGTGGTAGCCCTTTGCCTTGTATTCCTCCACCTGAGCGGCCTCACGGGGGTCGACGTTCGAGAACCGGATGCGGCGGATGAAGTAGCGCCCGAAGATCGGGTGGACAGCCTCACCGGAAGAGCCGGCCAGCTTGCTGATGGTGCCGGTCGGGGCGATGACCCGCTTCTTGACGGGCGTCGGGATGCGCAGTTGGTGCGCGTACTCGGCCGCGGCCTGGTCCACGACTTCGGCCAGCTCCTCCAGGTCCTCGATGACGTTCAGGTTGAACGCGGCCTTGCTGTACGGGACTCCGCGCCGCGCCAAGTAGTCGGCGAATCCCAGGTGCCCGAGGCCGATGCGGCGCATTCGGCTGATCGCCTTCTGGGATTCCACGTCGGCCACCGGCGCGAAGGTGGCTCGGATCAGGTACCTGGTCATAAGGCGATGAGCCGCGACCAGTTCGGACCACTGAAGGCCCGTTTCCTGGTCCACGAACGCACCCAGATTGATGGAGCCGAGGTTGCAGGGCTCCGCGGGCGTCAGCAGGGCCTCGGCGCAGGGGTTCACAGTGAAGGTGCCGTCCGGCTCTCCAACGGCGCTCAGGGAGGAGTTCCAGAACCCTGGCTCGCCGTCGTGGAGCATGCCTTCGCACAGCGCCCGGTAGACCTCCCGGGCCCTGACGCGCTCCTCGTGCTCGAAGATGTTGACGGTGTCGTCCAGGGCCTGGACGAAGCGGTTGTCGATCTCCACCGAGATGTTGGTCGTCCAGTGCTTCGACATATCCCGCTTGCAGCTCAGGAAGGTGTCGATCTCCGGGTCCTCCCAGTGCATGAGGCTCATCCGCGCGGACCGGCGGACGCCGCCGGAGACGATGCACTGGGCGATCTCGTGATCGATCTCCATGCACTGGATGCCGGACAGGCGACGGTGCGGCGGGGTGGCCTGGATGATCCGGCCGATGTTCAGGAGCATCTGGGCGAAGGGCTGGGGGCCGCTCGCGGTGCCGCCGAACTTCTTGAGAGGGGCGCCCTTGCGCCGAATGCGGCTCACGTCGTAGACGCGGGTCACGTGCTTCGTCCTGGGATCGTGCGCGGTGTTGATCAGGTCGGCGAGCGCATCGGCCCAGCCCTCCCGGGAGTCCTCGACGGGGAAGGCCCCTGCCCACTTGTGGCTGTAGGTCTCCGAGAGGAGGCCGGCCTCCTCCATCTCGTCGTGATCGGAGTGCTCGGGGTCGCACACGATGTGGACCTCGGTGGGTACGGCGACGGCAGGCATGCCCTCCAGGTAGCGGCTGCTGTAGTTGGTGCCGACGCCTCCGCCTTCTGCCAGGCGCGCCATGGTGAAGGAGAAGTGGCGGGCCACGTCGTCCGCGTCCCACGGGGCCGCCCAGCAGTTGTTGAGCGCGTAGTCGGCGACGCCGGAGGAGCGGAGGTGACGGCCTGCCGGGAGTGCCTTGAAGTCGAGCAGGAGGCTCATCAGGGCTTCGCGCTCCCCCGGCTCGATGTAGCGCTCGGGGACCAGGGCCAGGTTGCCGTTCACGACCCGCTCAACGGTCTGGGCCCAGGTCTCGGAGGTGCCGTCCGGCAGCTCGCGGGAGTAGGTGCGCCGGAACACGGTCTCGGCGGTCGGTGTCTTGAACATGGACTCTCCTAGAGTCGGATGGAAACGGTGTTGGTACTCGCGGCCGCGGTGAGCATCGCGACCAGGGCCGCGCGGGTCTTCGGGTCCACGGTGAACTCCAGGCTCTCCGGCGGAGAGCTCTTGTGAACCTGGATGTAGGTCAGGGAGTCCGGCTTGTCGTCGTGGACGACGCGGAGCTCAACCATCTCGTCGTCGCTGGTGTAGTGCTGGTCCGTCTCGATCATGCGGTCTGTTCCTGCTTCCTGATGTTGCGGTTCATGGCCGTGGTGAGGGCGTCGACGGCCCTCGTCAGCAGCTTGGAGTCCGTGACCTCCTGGTCGTCCACCAGGTGGTTCCAGACCACCTCCCGGTAGCGCGGGGAGATGCACTTCATCCCCTCCATGACGTCGCAGCGGCCCGGGACCAGGTTGTCCGTGACGCGGCAGTGCTGGAGGTCGTCCTTCTTGCCGAGCATCTGGGCGAGTTGATCGTTGTCGAGGCCGAACGACCGCACCAGCGCGCGGACTTCTTTCGGGGTGTACCAGTACTGGTCATCGACGAGGTTCTGGTAGTCGCGCTCCCGGCTCGCGTACCGCTGGCCGATCGAGCGGAACACCGTCGCCAGGTAGCCCCGCTCCTTGTCGGTCAGCCGGGCCTGGTTCTCGACCACGTGGGTCAGGATCTCCTGGCTCACGTCGTCGGCGTCCACGACGGGCCACCGCCGGCCGATCTCGCGGCCGATGTCGGCGGCCAGCTCCTGGACCAGCTCCCAGTCCATCACTTGTACAGCTCCCCTTCCACGATGAAGGAGCCGGTGCGGCTGACGGGGACGACGTTGGCCTGGACCTGGCCTCCGGCGATGTAGAGCAGTCCGAAGGCGGACTGCCAGTTCGCGAGGCGTGCGGGCCCCAGGTAGCCCGCCCGGGAGACGTCCATGAGGTGGCCGACCTCGACGCCCGTCAGGGTCCGGTGGGCGCCCATGCCGGTCGACTCGGAGACGATCCCCGCCCGGTGCGTGTGGCCCATGACGACGTTCTTCTGGAGCTTCTTGGCCGCGTTGAGCGCGGTGCCGCCGGCTGTCCGGCTCAGGCTGATTCCGCGGGCGTGGCCGTGGATCGCCGTCCAGCCGGGCGCGAAGTCGTACTTCACCGGCTCGAAGCCGATCCCGAGGTCATCGAGGCAGAGCAGCTGTGGCTCCTGGAACTCGTCGTAGTCGAAGAGGGCCGGGCACCGCTCGACCAGGTACTTGTTGGGGCGCTCGCCATGGTTCGAACCCAGCAGGGTGTACTTCCCGTCATAGACGGCCCGGACCGGCTCCAGGTGGTGGCGGACCGTGTAGGCCGCCTCCTGCTTGACCGTCATGCCGAACTCGGCGCGCCTGCCGCTAGACCAGCGGGAGGGGGCTGTGTAGTCGGTGATGTCTCCGATGTTGATCACTTCGTCCGGCTGGAACTCGCCGATGAAGCGGATCAGGTTCTTGTTCGCCCGCCGGTTCTCCAGCGGCATCTGGAGATCGGAGACGACGACGATCTTCTTCACTGCATGGCCTCTCGTCGCTGGATCTCTCGATTGATGTAATAGCGAGCCTTGTTCAGGTCCTCGATGTCCTTGCCACTGCCCTTGAGCCCTGCGCGCCAGATGTACTTCACCGCGTTGCCGAGGTTGAAGTTCATGTGCTCGGTCACCTGGATGCACTCGACCCCGCTCGGGTGGCTGGTGTAGTGCTTCGGGCTGTTCACTGCGTCGTGCTTCACCGGCTCCGGCTTGTCGCGGAAAGCCGATCGCATGATCTCCTGCTCTCGGGTCAGCTTCGGCGTCTCCTCTAGTTCGTCAAATGAGAAGGCGTACGGTCCGACCCCCCAGGGGAACTTCACCTCAACGGGTCGGTAGTCCCTGTCTTCGATCGTGACGACTTCACCCACCTTGCCGTTGAAGATGCTGTCCATTCCTTCGGAGCTCAGGACAACCTTTACCATCGCTCCGCAAGTCAACTTTTTAGTCATGAAGAAAGACCGCACTTCTCCCGCAGGGCTTCACGCCCGTACTTCATGTAGAAGCTGTTCACGTCGAGGCCGTCACCCATGTCGATGTGCTTGACGTTCGGGAGTTGCCCCGCAAGCTTCTCCGCGAACTTGCGCCCCGGCTCGTCTCCGTCGGACAGGACCAGCACGGATTCGTAGCCCATGAACGGGGGCTCGAAGTGGGGCTTCCAGCTCCCGACGCCGGGTATGCCGACTGCCGGTATGCCGCAGAGTTCGGCCGTCATGGCGTCGATCTCGCCCTCGCAGATCGCTACGACGGGGCTGGCCGTGATCAGCGCCTTGGTGTTGAACATCCGAGTCGGATCGCCTGGCAGACTCAGGTACTTCGGGTCCTCGTTCCCGATGGCCCGGAAGCGAAGGCTGGCCACCTGGTGGATGCCGCCGGCCGGGCGGAAGTAGGGGATCGCCAGCCGGCCGTCAGCCCGGTCATGCCCAGTCTGAGGGGAACCGACGTACCCGAGGCCGAACCTTCCTGCCACCTCCAGCAGGCCCCGGCTTGCCAGGTACGGTTCTGCCGGACTGTCCTCCAGCTCCGTGTGGTACACCTTGGCCGCCTGCACCATGGCGCTCTGCCGCGATTCCTCGGGCCTCACTGAAACTAACTCCTTCTTCCCTCATGATGACATCCAATGAATCCTCGTGAATGTCACACGCGAAACAGCTCCATCTGTTCCGCTCGCGGTGCAGCGACGCTGACGGCCGGCTCTCCGGGTGTAGCGGGCAGAGGATCTTCTGCCACTCCCCGCGGCCCTCGCTGATCGTCGTCTCCGGGTAGTACTGCCGGAACACGGCCAGGATGCTCGGCCGTTCCTGTGGGTCCATAGCCGTCCTTGTAGGTGATCGTCACCGGGAAGTCGTACCGCCGGAACCGGGAGAGGAACGTGTGCCGATCCCCCCGGTACTTCCGGTAGTTGAAGGCGAGTTCCTTAGCGGCCACTGTCCGCCCCGATCCACCGGCAGCGACGGCGGTAGGCCATGAAGTCCAGCCGAAGTTCGACAGGGATCTCCCAGAGTGGAGTAGCCGGGTCCAGGGCCTGAAGCTCTTCCCGGATCATCTTTCTCCCTTTCACTTTCAGAATGTATTCCATCGCTCCGCCAGTCAACTTTTAGGGCAAAAAAATTTCGCCTGCATCGACGTCGGTCAGCCTCATGGTCGAGGTGTCGAAGTCGTACGAGGCGAACGTCTCGCCGCTGCTGTCTTCAAAACCCTCCCTGTTCTTGACCGGGGAGATGTGCAGGACACGGGAGTCCATGCCGTCGATCTCCTTGTGTATGGTCAGGATCAGCGAAGGCACCCGGGAGATCTTGCCCTTCACGCCGGATTGCGGGATTGGCTTAAGTCCGTCACTGAACTCGCCGGTGACGTGGTGCAGCGCCAGGACGTGGGCGTGGGTCTTCCGGGCCATCTCGTTCAGGTACTCGCACATGCCCTCCAGCCCGAAGGTGTAGCTCTCGGCGGAGTCGGCCCCACCATCCACATTTGTGATGTTGTCGATGATCACCAAGTGCGGCGCGATGCCGAACACTTCGACGTACGACTTCAGGTGGAGTTCCAGATCCTCCGCTGTCGGCCTGGCGTCGAAGTTGAACCTCAGCCACCACCGGTCGGAGAGCACCTTGTCGTACTGGTCGAACTCGTCCGTTCGCAGCTTTCGCTTGAGGGTCTGGATGTCCTCTCCCGTGATCAGGGCCGTGGCCCTGGTGAGCTGTGTCGCTGCGTTGCTGTCAGCCGAGAAGTACAGGGACGGGATATTCGGCAGGACGCTCAGGTTGGCCGCGAACACGCTCTTTCCTGTACCGCCTCCGGCACAGACGATCGAGAACTCACCTCGCCGGAACTCTACGCCCATCTTCGTCAGACCCTTGAACGGCGACGGGATCGGCTCGCCGGCCGCACCCTTGACCCGCTTGGCCTGAGAAAGCGAAATCAACTTTCTTCATTCCTTTCCCTCATTAATAAACCTAGGTCACTCAACTCCGCAGGTCAACTTTTGCGGTAAAAAAAATCGCACTTGTGCGACACGTCACAGAACCGACAGTTGAAGCCCGGCTGCGGCACGAACTCCCCGGCCTTGACGCCTTCGTCCAGCGCTACGAACG
Organism: Kitasatospora sp. NPDC127116; assembly: GCF_042677365.1. Taxonomy (NCBI): domain Bacteria; kingdom Bacillati; phylum Actinomycetota; class Actinomycetes; order Kitasatosporales; family Streptomycetaceae; genus Kitasatospora; species Kitasatospora sp. NPDC127116. The sequence goes on along the minus strand of NZ_JBHXTL010000041.1, from coordinate 36,113 downwards.
AGGCTTCGATCTCCTGCTCAGGCATGCCCAGCTTCACCGGCCGGGAGAGCCGGTTCTCCTTTGCCAGCCACCAGTCACCCGCGTCCACTCGGACACCCGGCACCATGCGCCGGAGGGCACTGCCGTACGCGTAGAGCTGGAACTTGCTCTTCATCGTGCCGGTCTTGTTGTCGCGCACGACCAGAGAGCCGTCCGGGCGCTCCACGACCAGGTCGATGAAGCCGACGACGGGCACGCCTGCGAACTCGACCTCGAAATGCAGCTCGATCGCCGGCACCCCCTCCGGGGTCTCCCAGATGCGCTCCCGACGGTTGTTGGAGTGCGTCACGTACTCGGCGGCCTGCTGCATGCCCAACTCGTACCGCTGCTCGATGTCGTCCTGCGTCTCCCCCTTGGCCCTCAGCCAGTCGTCCAGGTCGGGCCACTCCCGCATGCTCTTGTTGATGGCCTCGGTGTAGGCGTCGTTGAAGAGGGTTTGAGCGTCGCCCTGGTCCAGGAGGCCGTCCCCCTTCCAGCGGGCCAGTTCAACGTGCTCCGCGGCCGTGTGGAATGCCGTCCCGTGATGGCTCCATGCTGCGGGCCGCTGGGGAACCCTGTCGATCCGCTGGAGCTTGTAGCGCCAGCTGCACCCCTCGAAGTACTGGTTGAACTGGGAGACGCTGCGACGGTGCTTACTCATCGGGTTCCAATCACAGTGGAGTCGAAGTAGCTGAACTCAAGGAAGCCTGCGCTTCCTGGGATCTTGGGGTGAGGCCGGCTTGACTCGATGACCTGCACCAGATCAGAACCGCGAGGTATGCGGTCGATGAACTCATGCATATCTTCGGCATCCTGATCAGTCATCATCTCAGAGTCATAGATGAGAACCCATTCAGTTCCCGTCCTGCATTTGTTGATGATCATCACGATTCCGATCGCCACCAGGGTCTGCACATGACCCCATCCCGGTGCCCTCGTAAGGGCTGTGACCAGCTCCTCGTTCGCAAACAGCGTCCGAAATTCTGGGGTCACCAGCATCCTGCGCAAACCTTCCTGAGAGTTTCCTGGGAGGGATTGTATTTACCCCCGGTCACCGAGGGCTTCATCACCTTACATGCCGTCCGCCGGTCAACCAACTTTAAAGCGTTGGTTAAAAAGTGATGAGAGCCACACAAGTTCAGTACGTGAAACATATAGGCCTAGGGGTATGGCAGGGGCCGATCTCCAGGCGGGACTAAAGTCCTGAAACGGACGGACTTTGGACATGAAAAAACCCCCGACTTTCGTCAGGGGTTCAGCGGGAGTCAGCTGCACGGCTGTGGCAAGTCATACCTCTGGAAGCTCCAGGGCCTTTCGCGCCTCCTCCGAGGGCTCCGGGGCGTCCGCCGGCCAGCGAATCGCCAGTCGACCATCGGACGGCTGTCTGGGCACCTCGGACCAGCCCGTGGCCGCGTCGTAGTCCAGCACCACTTCCTTGACCGCCAGGAGGTACGCGTAGTTCCGGCCGTCTCTCTGGCGGACCGCAGGCACCTCCTCGTCCCCCAACTGCATGCGCATCCAGTAGCGGAGGTTCACGTACCGCAGGGCCTTCCGGTGCTCCTTCTCAACGTCCCACGGCAGCAACTCCGCGACTGCTCGCGCGATGGGCTTGCTGGAGTATCCCAGGGCCCGCAGCCTCTTGTTGACGGCCTGCTTGGTGACCCCGTAGAGGTTGCCGATCTCCTCGTGAGTCATGCCCCGCTGGGCCATCTTCAACAGCTCACGATCGTCGGGGAGTGCAGTCATGACTCGCTTGAGCTCCGTTCCTCTTGATCCTTAACTTCATCCAAAGCTAGCACTCACACAGCGTCAGTCCAAGTCCGCCAGTCAACGCGGGCCGCTTCAAAAGTCATTGGATGAATCAATGTGACCTGGGCCACAAATCCAACTCTGGCGCCATGAGCTGACTCCTCCGGCACCTATGTAGTTAGTGAGAGAGAAGAGAGAGAGAGCGAAGCGAACTCTCTGATCTCGAACGCCCAAGAGAGCAGGACCTCCAAAAGGGTCCTGCTTCTACTGGAGAACACCTCCTTCTGTTGAGCCTCTGGTTGAGAGTTCAACTCCCGGATGGCTCCAGAGGGCGTCTACCGGCCCAGGCCAGATACGAAACCCTGGGCCGGGCAAGACTTCCAGGACTACCGCCCTTAGTTGGTGATCCGCTCCGGCGGAGTGCCTGACATGCGCCCGCGGCGCCGTGCACCGGGAGTCCTGGCCCATTTGTTCAATCTATCAATCCGCCCGGCGGGAGCACAGATGCCCAGAGCCAAAAGTGTCTGTCTCATCGACGGTTGCATTCGAACAACCGTTCGAGACGGCCGTTGTGCCGAGCATCAGCTTCGCAAGCCATGGGCGAACCGCTCCCGCAGGAACCGGGAGGTGATCCCCGGTTGGAGTCGGATCAGACTCCGAGTTCTCTACCGGGACAGGAAGACCTGCTACCTCTGCCAGTCAACCGGGGCGAATGAGGTCGACCACATCGTCCCGGTTGCCCGGGGTGGAACCCACGACCCCACGAACCTGGCTGCGGTCTGCTCTGCCTGTCACCGGCAGAAGACACAACGAGAGTCCAGAGGGGGCTGAAATGGCCGAGCCCCGCAAGGGATTCCGACGCTGCTCACGCTGCGAGCGCAACCGCTCTCAGCGCTTCTTCGCTCCCCGCGGCCGCGTGTGCTCGACCTGCCGGAAGCAGGCCGGACGGAAGGCTGCTCACGAGTCCCGCGTCCAGCGGACCTACGGCCTACGGCCCGGCGAGTACGACGTGCTCTTCGCCGCCCAGGACGGCCGCTGTGCCATCTGCGGGGAGCGACGGTCACAGAACCTCTCCGTCGACCACGACCACAAGAACGGGGCCGTGCGAGGGCTGCTCTGCCGCCGCTGCAACAACCAGCTGCTCGGCAAGGGCGCCCGCGACCGCGCCGACGTCTTGCGGAGGGCCGCGGACTACTTGGACGCCCCGCCGGCTCAGGCCCTGCTGGGCCTGCGCATCCACATCGACAACCAGCAGGCATGACGCTCCACCCTCCTCCGAGGGATCTTCCCCGATAGCTCAACGGCAGAGCAGGGCCCTGTTAAGGCCCGGGTTCCTGGTTCGAATCCAGGTTGGGGAGCCGCCGGCCACCGGGCTGATCACCTGGTGGCCGCAAGGCCGGGTCGCTCCCGGCTGGAGTCGTGGTGTAGATGGCGAGCACTCCGCCCGCGAAGGGCGGAAGAGCAGGTTCGAATCCTGCCGACTCACTTAGGTCCCGTAGCTCAGCAGGTCAGAGCACTGCCTTGTCACGGCAGAGGCCGCCGGTTCAAGTCCGGCCGGGGCCGCATTTCACTTTCATCCGACACGGAGTCCTGCACCATGCGTCCCTACGCCCTGAACGACGACGACCACAGCGGCCAGTACGCGCCTTCCAAGCCGGCGCACACGCGGGCCGCTCAGCGCCGTTCCTGGCGCCAGGACGCCCTCTTCGAGCTTGAGGACCTGGGCGAGATCTTCGGCATCTCCGAGGCCGCACTGAAGGCGGTTCGCTGATGGCCGGCCGGGGCCCCGCCCCGAAGGCCAACGCGGTACGTCGCAACAAGGACCCGTGGTCTCACCAGGCGTCAGCCGAGCCGCTTCCCCAGCGTCCCTACCCGCCGTGCCACTCGATCTACGAGGACTCGTGGCACCCGATGGCACTCCGCTTCTGGGACGTGTACTCGACCTGCCGTCAGGCCTCTCTCTTCATTGAGACGGACTGGTTCGAGCTTGAGCAGTGCATGAACCTCGTACACGAGATGTACGTCACCGGGAAGTCGAAGGTGATGCTGGCGGCCGAGATACGTCAGCGGGTCGCCAAATGGGGCTCGACGGTGGATGACCGCGCCCGGTTGCGCATGACGTTCGATGATCTCGACGCCGCCACTTCGGCAGGCGAGACGGATTCCAAGGTGCTCCGGATGGAGCGGTTCAAGAAGCTCGGAGGTGTGTGATGCAGACAGGCAACATACCCTCCGGAGTTCCCTCTCCCGAGGAAACCCTCGGATACGAGATCCTTGAATGGGCCGAGACCTTCCTCGTCCAGCCTGACGGTGAGAACGCAGGCCAGCCCTGGCAGTTCACCGATGAACAGGTCCGCTTCATTCTGTGGTTCTACGCCATCGACAAGAAGGGGAGGTGGCTTTACCGGTCCAGCGCCCTCCGGCGCGCCAAGGGCTGGGGTTTAAGGCAAGACCCCTCTTCTCGCAGCACTCGCGATCATCGAATTCATCGGTCCTGCCCGGTTCTCTCACTTTGACCAGGACGGGTACCCGGTAGGCAAGCGCGTCGCCCTGCCTGTCATTCAGATCGCCGCTACCTCCCTGGACCAGACGGCCCAGACCCGAGACATGATCCGCGGAATGCTGGCCTCAGGGCCGGCTCAGGAGACGTACGGGCTGGACATCGGAAAGTCGCTGATCCAGTTCCGCAATGGCGATCCCGGCCGCATCGAGCCGGTCACCTCCTCCAGTCGTGGTCTTGAGGGGGCGAGGCCAAGCTTTGTCAGACCCCGGCAGGAACGTTCCTGCCGGGGTCTGACTTTGCCTGATTCGTCATCATGGACGAGACCCATCATTGGGTCGAGTCAAACCACGGCGTCTATGTCTTCGAGACGCTGGACAGAAATGTCCGTAAGACCTCCGGTGCTGGTTCCCGCTGGGTCCAGACCACCAATGCATTCAACCCGACCGAGAACTCGGTTGCCCAGCGCGTTGCCGAGTCCACGTCGAAGTCCCGCCTCTACGACTGCCGCGAGGCACAGCGGAACATCGACCTGGACGACGAGGAAGCTCTCCTGGCGGGCCTCAAGGAGGCCTACGGAGACTCGTACTGGGTCGACTTCTCCGGCCTGGTGGATGCCATCCAGGACAAGGCCACCACGCCGGCCTCGGTCGCGTACCGGTTCTACCTGAACAACATTGCCGAGGGCGCCGATGGATGGATGTCCAAGGAGGAATGGGATGGAAGCTTTTCTGATTCTGACCCTATATCTCCAGGTGATCAGATCTCTGTGGGATTTGATGGTTCTCTGCGCGGAGATAGCACTGGTCTCGTCGGCTGCCGGCTTCGCGATGGTCGCCTATTTCTGTTGGGCCTCTGGGAGAAGCCGCGGGAAGCGGGACCGGACTGGGAAGTAGACGTTCTTTCGGTCGAGGCCGCGGTGAAGCGCGCCTTCGAGACGTACAGCGTCGAATGGATGTATTGCGATCCGCCGTACTGGCAGGAGCCGATTGGTCGCTGGTCCCTTCAGTACGGAGACGACAAGGTCTTCGAGTTCTGGACCAATCGCCCGACCCGCATGGCCAATGCCATTGAACGGTTCCGTACCGCCGTTTCCACCGGCGATCTCAGCCATGACGGCAATGAACACATCACCCGGCATGTCCTGAATGCCGTCACGAGGGAAGTCCCGCAGGGCCTTCTCATCCAGAAGAACTCCCCGAAGAGCAAGAAGAAAATTGACCTCGCTGTCTGCTCTGTCCTGGCGTTCGAAGCTCGGGCAGACGCGATAGCTGATGGCCGCCTCTTCAAGCGAAGGAGACGAGTAGCAGGTTTCTAGGAGAAGCGCATGGACCCGTTCAACCGACCGACGACGCCCCCGGAATGGTTGGATTGGTTGCATGGGAAGCTGACCCGCAATTGGGCAGCCGGCCAGCGCTTCACCAACTACTACGAGGGCAACCACGAGTTGATGCGCTTCGCTCAGGCGCAGTACTCGAATGCGTTCGGTGAGATCTTCAACAAGTGGGCCGACAACTTCTGTGGCCTGGTGGTCGACAGTGCCAATGAACGGATGCGCGTCGAGGGTTTCCGGATGACGGATGACCCGTCCGCCGACCGGGACGCACAGGAGATCTGGCAGCGCAACCACATGGACGCGGACTCCAACGCCGCGCACCTGGGCGCCATGGTCACCGGCGCCAGCTTCGCCGTCGTCTGGGCGGACTCGGACGGCCGGCCGACCATCACGGCCGAGTCGAGCGAGAACATCGCGGTCCAGTTCAAGGCCGGATCGAAGCGGGACATCGAGGTCTCCGCGAAGTTCACCACCGACGACTGGGGCCGCCAGACGGCCACCCTGTGGACCGACACGAAGGTCTACACCTTCGACAACGTCAAGGGCGAGTGGGTCAATCCGAAGGTCGGCAGGAACCCCCTCGGGACCAATCCCGTCATTCCGCTGATCAATCGGAACCGCCTGGCGGCGCCCAACCTCTGGCATCCGTACTCGGATCTGCACGACATCATCCCGATCCAGGATGCCATCAACAAGACCGTCCAGGACGCCATCGTGGCGTCCGAATACGCCGCTTTCCCTCAGCGCTACGTCACCGGCATGGAGATCACTGAGGATGAGAACGGTAACCCGGTCGCCCCTTTTCAGGTCGCCGTCGACAAGCTTCTTCAGGCTGAGGACCCCGATACACGTTTCGGCTCCTTCGAAGCCGCGAATTTGGCGAACTACTGCGTTCTCATAGATAAATTGGTCGCCAACATGGCGGCAAAGGCGAAGCTCCCGTTCCATTACTTCCTGTCCGGCGGGATGATCCCGTCCGGCGACGCCATCGCTTCTGCCGAGGCCGGTCTCATCTCGAAGACCAGGGAACGGATGCTTCACTTCGGTGAGGGCTGGGAGCGCGCAATGCGGCTGGCCTTCAAGGTTCTGGGTGATCCTCGTCAGGACGCCTTCCAGGCGGAGACGATCTGGGCTGACCCTGAGATTCGTACCGAGGCTCAGCATATTGATGCACTGATCAAGCAATCTGCTCTCGGCATTCCGCGACAGGCTCTCTGGGAGAAGGCCGGCTACACGCCCCCGCAGATCCAGCGCTTCAACCGGATGCTGGCGGAGCAGGAGGAGCTGCTGCACCGGTACCCGGCGATGCTCGGCCCGTCGAAGGGCGGCGTCGACCTGGCGGGCCTGGCCCAGAAGGCTCCGCAGGGCAACAGCGGGAACGTGAACCGGAAGCTGGCCGAGGCCGGCGGCTCGGTCGCTACGGCGACGAAGGCCGCGGGCTCCTCGTCCACCCGGCCCCGCTCCGCGCCGGCCAAGAACCGGCGTCCGAAGAACAAGCCCGCGTAGGGCGACAGCCGAACACCGACCACACCGAAGGCCGCCGTCATGGCGGCCTTCCCCATTTCCCCGACATGGAGAACACGCATGAGCGACGAGACCCCCGCCCCGCAGGACGGCGCCGACCCGACTACCCCGGACCTCCAGGCCGAGGTGGACAAGTGGAAGTCCCTGGCCCGCAAGCACGAGGCCCGCGCCAAGGAGTCCTTCGCCGAGCTGGAGGTCCTGAAGCCCGAGTTCGACGCCCTCAAGCAGGCGTCCCTCTCGGACCAGGAGCTGGCCGTCGAGACCGCCCGCCAGGAAGGCCGGCGATCCGCCGCAGCCGAGTTCGGAACGCGCGTTGCCACAGCTGAGCTGAAGGCGGCAGCCGCGGCCGCTGGGGCCCGGCTCCCGGACGCCGACTTCCTGAACCTCTCCCGCTTCGTCGGCGAGGACGGCACCCCCAACTCCGAGGCGATCTCGTCGTTCGTCGATGGCCTCCCGAAGGCACGCAAGAAGCCGGAGTATCGCCAGGATCTCGGCCTTGGTCCTCAGGGTGGCGGAGCCGGTGTGGGTCAGGTCACCCGCGACCAGCTCAAGCGCATGACCCGCCAGGAGATCAGCAAGGCCCGTTCCGAGGGCCGTCTCGACGCGATCATGCGCGGCCAGCTCTGAGCCCCGCTCAGGCATCACCGCACCTTTCAATCCCCTAGGGAGACTTCATGTCCACTCAGAACAAGGACCTGTTCTACGGCGATACCGGCGCCCGAATCACTGACGGCGTCAAGGGCGTCTTCACGCCGGAAATCTGGACCACTCAGCTCCTGGACGACCTTGAGGACAACCTGATCCTCGGGAACAACAAGTTCACCAACCGGTCGTACGAGGGCGAGTTCCACAAGGGTGGCGACACCATCCGCATTCCGCACTTCCGGTGGACCGACGACGACGGCAACGACATCGTCAACGACTACGGCATGGTCAAGGCCTACGGCAAGGTCGGCAACCGCGACCACGCCCAGCTTGAGTACATGCGCATGACCGTTCAGAAGGGCTCCAGCTTCCACCTGGAGATCGACAGCGTCGACCAGCTGTTCACCCAGCCCGGCGTCGACAAGCTCTCGGACCTGATCCGCAAGCGCGCCCGCATCCAGGCCGAGACCATCGAGCGCACCCTCGCCACCACCCTGATGTACTCGACGCAGGGCCTGGACTACAACTCCGTCGAGGCCGACGCCGTGCCGGCCGCGAAGCTGGAGGGCGGCGCCGTCGAGCTCCTGGACCCGGTCCTCAAGGACCGGGGCGACCAGGTCGCCGATGGTGCTGTCTACGGCGCGGTCGTGGACATGGTCACGCAGCTCGACATCAACAACGCCCCCGCGGATCGCGTGATTGCGGTATCTCCGCACGTCTACCGCGCACTGCTCAAGGACCCCCAGTTCATCGACGCCCAGCGGTACGGCGGCACGCCGGTCATCCCGAACGGTCACATCGGCTCGGTCCTGGGCGTTCCGATCCTGGTGTCCAACACCCTCGGCAACCACGACCGGAACAAGTCCCCGCTGATCCGCAACCTGACCTCGGACCTGAACAAGCTCGACATGGCGGCCTTCGCCACCGACGCCATCAGCCTCGTCATGCCGTTCGCCGAGATGAAGGCCTACGAGCCGGAGGAGAGCTTCACCCACGCGATCAAGAGCCGCATGTTCTACGACGCCAAGGTGATCCGCCCGGAGCAGGTGATCGCGGTCAAGTCCTTCGAGAAGCCGACCACCAAGGTCACCAAGTAAGCAATCCGTCCTTTTTGTTTGCTCCAAAGGTTGACTTGCGGAGCGACGATCCTCTGAAAGGAGGACGGAGGGTGACTGAGAATCCTCTCGTCACCGTCAATGACGTGGCCGCCCGTCTCGGGCGGCCCGTCTCCGACGAAGAGAAGCCCCAGTTCGAGGCCTTCATCGAGGACGTGACCGGCCTCATCGAGGACTACTGCCAGACGGACTTCCGGTTCCACGAGAACGAGACCGTGTCGCTCCCGCTGGCACTGTCGATCCAGCTCGACCTGCCAAGGCGCATGTTCCCCCTGGAGCGTGTCTCCTCGGTCGTCCTCGACGGCGAGGTGGTCACCGACTACCTGTTGAAGGGCGGCTCACTGTGGCGCCGCGACGGGTGGCTACCCCGCCCGTTCCACGGGATCAGCTCCAGCACCTCCGACGTGAAGGTGACGGCCTCCTGGGGCTACCGGACGTGCCCCGCCGGCCTCCGGGCCATCGTGTGCGCCGAGGTGATCCGATGGGCCGCCCTGCGGCCCGGTGTCTCCATGGAACGCGTCGGCGAGCTGGAGACCTCCTTCGGCTCGACACCGGGCCAGGCCTCCCTGTCCGAGGCCACCCTGAGAGCGCTTCGACGCCGCTACCGCCGGGGCTCCGTCCGCACGATCACGATGCGGAAGGAGGACACGGATGCACCCCTTCAGGCACACCATCTCGGTCCTGCGGGCTGGCCTCGCTGAGGACAGCTACGTCCTGGAACGCGACTGGACGAACGCCTCCGTGGTCTTTACCGGCAAGGCGTCCTACCAGCCCATCGGCGGCACCTCCCGCCGGGTGTTCACCTCCCCCGACGCCGGCCGGGAGACCGAGACCGAGCAGGCCGTCTTCTACGTCCTGGGCCAGGTCGACGTCCGCGACACCGACCGCGTCGTCTTCGACGGTGAGCACTACCAGGTCAACGGTGCGCCGCAGTTCTGGGACCACGGCTCCCCCAGGAACAACCACACCAAAGTTCAGGTCTGGCGGGTGAACCACTGATGGCCGTCGAACTGGTGCTGGACCCCTACGCCTTCGAGGAGATCTGCCGCACCTCCCCCCAGCTCGAAGCCGCGCTGCTCCGGATCTGCGAGGGCATAGCCCGGCGGGCCATGGCCCTTGCGCCCTACCGCAATCGGGCACGGCACTGGAACACCATCAAGCGGCAGTTCGAAGTCCGCGTTGCCCGCGGCGAGGGCCTGGTCGTCATCGAGCCGAGCCACCGTGTCCGTCACGCGCTGCTGCTCAACTACGGCTTCACTGACAGCTCGGGGAAGCGACACCCCGGTTCTCACTTCCTTGAGGCCGCTCTGAGAGAGGCCCGATCGCAGTGAGAATCGACCCCGCAGTCTTCCTCGTGAACTACCTGCGCTCCCTGGACGAGTTCAAGGGTGTCTTCATCTCCGGCGACATGGTCGGCCGGAGTTCCGGCACCCCTGCCGTCATCGTGGAACACGACGGCGGCCACCGTGACGTCCGGGACCGGATGGACCGTGCCGGCTTCTCGATCAGCACCTACGCCGGGTCGAAGCCGCAGTGCTCGGCCCTCGCCTACGCCGTACGCGAGTACCTGTTGGAGCAGATGCCCTCGATGGTGCTCGACAACGTTCAGGTTCTCGATGTGGTCGATGGCAATTCGCCGCGTTCGTTTCCCGACCCCGAATCTCGTGAGGCCCGCTATTTGGGCACCGTCGAGATCCTTTTCGTTGAAGTCAGCCCTAGGAAGTCAGTATGAGCAACAACAACAAGAAGAACATCCGCTTCGCTCCGAACGGGCAGATCTGGGTTCACTTCGGTGAGGACTCCCCGCTGCCCGCCAAGGTCGACGAGGACCCCAAGACGCTGAACTTCGTGCCGCTCGGTTACGCGAACTCGGACGGTGTGACGATCACTCCGAAGATCGAGACCGAAGCTGTCGAGGTCTGGCAGTCCGCGGTGCCTGTGCTCTACACGGTCAAGAACGCTTCGTTCCAGGTGAAGGCCACGCTCATGGAGCTGAACGCCCCGAACACGGAGCTGTTCTACGGCTCGAAGTGGGAGCCGGCCACCGACAAGGACGGCAAGCCCGTCGAGGGCCAGTACCGGCTGAACATCGCGTCGAACCCGAACCTGGACACGATCTCCGTCATCGTGGACTGGAACGACGCCAGTGCACGATACCGCGCCGTCCTCTCTCAGGCCATGGTCTCGGACCGTGGGGCCATCACCCTGACCCGCACCAAGAACCAGGCCTACGAGCTGACCATCGATGCACTCGATGACGGCAACGGCTTCCTCGGCTACCTGGTCACCGACGACCAGAACATCATGCCGTCGACCACGGGCGGTTCCGCCCGAAGCATTGCGGCCCCCGGTTCGACTTCCAAGGCCTAAATTTTTTTGCCCTAAAAGTTGACTGGCGGAGCGAAAGCCTTGCCGGGCTGGCTTTAACCGCCCGGCCTCTCTTCTCTCCTTCTGCGCTACTCACAATTTCGAGGTACCCCATGACTGTCACCACTAAGGCCCGTGCCGCCAAGGCTGTTGCGGCTACCGGCAAGCGCCCCTCCATCGCCCAGGACGAGGCCCTGGAGCAGGAGACGCACTTCGACTTCCGGGGCACCGAGTACACCATCCCGGCGCCGCTGGACATGCCGGTTGAGGTCATGGAGCTGGCCGGCTCCGACGACACCGTTGGCATGCTGAAGGCGATTCTGGGTGAGGACCAGTGGTCCGGCTTCCTTTCGGACAAGCCGAAGATGCGCGATCTCCTGGAGTTCGCCGAGGTGCTGTCCGAGGCCGCGGGGTTCGGTGAGCCGGGAAACTGATCCTGCTTTCCATCGCCCTGACGGATCATCTGCCGGAGTTCGAATCTGACTGTCTTCGGCACTTCCAGACGGACGTGTGTGATCTCTGGCGAGGAAAGCTCTCACTTCGCCGTCTGTGCGTACTGGCCCGAATGCTCCTGCGAATGCCGGGCCAATCCCTATTCGCCTCCAGCGTCAACGAAGAGATGTCCTGGGGGCCGCAGGAGTACCTGACTGCTCGACTGGTCGACTCCCTTGAGGTGTCGAATTGGATGTTCCTGAAGGCGAACTCCGGTGAGGGCGCCAAGGATATCCCGTTCCCTGAATCGGTTCCGCGCCCTGGCGAATTCGAGGAGGCCTCGCAAGAGACTCCCGCGCCGGAGATGACGCCCGTGGCTGACGTCGCGGCGTTCTTCGCCGACCCGTTTCAGATCTAGGGAGTAATGATGGCCGAACCGATCAAGGTGGGGTCCGGCTACATTCCCGTGACTCCCCGCCTGGACAGGGACGGGTTGGACAAGTTCCGGCTGACCCTGATGCGGCAGATGGAAACTCTCGGCCGCAATGCATCGAACAGCCTGAGTACCGGCCTGCTCGCCAACGAGGGCAAGATGCGGACCGCCGGCCGCAGGATGGGCAGGGCCTTCGAGGAGGGCATGGTCTCCTCGACCAGGGCCACCAGCGCGGCCCTGCGGGAGCTCAACACCGCTACGGCCAGGCTCGGGCCGGAGCTGCGTCGGATCACGACGGAGGCCCGGACAGCCACGGCCGTCCAAGAGCAGCTGGCCGCCTCGATGACGGCCGCGGCTGCCGCCGCCGACCGCCAGGCCGCCGCGCAGGCCCGCCTGGCGCGGGCTGAGACCGAAGGCGCTGTTGTCACCACCCGGCACACGAGTTCCCTGCACGCCTTCGCCACCGGAGCCGTCGCGGCCGGCCACGGGATCACCCGCTTCGTCTCGGGTCCGCTGTTGGCGCTCGGCGTCGGTGTTGTCGACGTCTCGGTGAAGTTCGGCGACCTCCGGAACCGGACGATCGCAGCCATCGCCGCATTCCAGGGTCAGGACGCGGCGGTCAAGATGGTCGACACCCTTGACCGGATGTCGAAGACGCTGCCCGTCAGCATCGACGACATGTACAAGCTGGCCCGAATTCTCTCCTCCCTGGAGACGAATGTCGCGCCGGTGACTGACGAAGTCCATGCGATGTCGAATGCCATCGCCGCCCATCACCTGAACACTTCTCAGGCGAACCGGGCGATGATCCAGTTTGAGCACATGCTCATGGGTGTCTCCATCAACTCCAAGGAGTTGAACACCCTCACGATGGACGGCATCCCCGCCTGGGACCTCATGTCCCGGGCGACGGGCAAGAACATCGAACAGCTCAAGAAGATGTCCAAGGAAGGGAATCTCCTTTCCAAGGACGTCATGCCGAAGCTGATCCACTTCCTGAACACGGATGAGACTTACACCAAGTCCGCCGCAGCGGCCAACGAGTCGCTTCAGGGTTCCTGGCTCAAGCTGACCAACGTCCTCAAGGTCGGTCTCGGCTCCAATGAGAAGACCTCCGAGTCGGTGACGCGACTCGCCGAGTCGGTCAGCAAGTTCGCTGACGCGCTGGACAGTGCGATGCCGTTCCTGACGGTGTTCGCCGCGAGGGTCATCGACGTCTTCTCGATGATCATCGGATGGGTGTCGAAGTTCGCCGTCTGGTTCTCGACGCTGCCGAAGAACGTCCAGAACGCCATCGGCAAGACCGTGATCGCCATTGCCCTTCTCGGGCCTGCCATTCTGATTCTCGGCCAGCTCGCCCACGCAATTATCGGGATCATCGTCGTGAGTCGGGGGCTGGGTGCGGCGATCGCCGTCATGTCCGGCCCGGTCGGCTGGGTTATTGCCGCAATCGCACTCGTCGCCTTCGGCATCTACGAGCTCTACCAGAAGAACAAGACCTTCCGCGACTTCTGCCAGAGGGCCTGGGTCGACATCCAGCAGGCCGTTTGGATCGCGTGGGCTCAGTACATCAAGCCCGCCTTCTTTGCCACCAGGGACTTCATCAGGAACGACCTGGCGCCGGCCACCTTGTGGTTCTGGCAGAACGTTGTGGTCCCCGCATGGAACGGGATCTCCACGGCCGTCTCGATTGCCTGGTCCCAGTACATCAAGCCGGCGTTCTTCGAGACCCGCGACTTCATCATGAATCAGCTGGTCCCAGCCACGCTCTGGTTCTGGCGAAACGTCATCATCCCGGCCTGGGACGGAATCGCCGCGGCCGTCATGTGGGCCTGGCGAAACGTCATTTACCCCGTCTACGATGCCTTTCGGGTTTTCATCGTAGATTACCTGATACCGACCGTAAAGGACTTCTGGCAGTCCTGCATAGTGCCCGCCTGGAACGGCATCGGCACGGTCATATCAGTTGCCTGGAACGATGTGATCTACCCGATCCTCCGACTTTTCTGGTCGGTGATCCGGAACATTCTCTGGCCGGGAATTCAGCAGTTCTACTCCGATGTCATCAAGCCGACCTGGGACCTCATCGGATGGGCCATCCACACGGCCTGGAAGGTCGTCATCGAGCCGATCCTTCATTTGTTCGAATTGTTCCTAAAGAACATTCTCGGACCGGCCATCAAGTGGTTCTACACGGACATCGTGAAGCCCACCTGGGACGGCATCGGGACGGCAATGTCCTGGACCTGGGACCATGTGATCAAGCCCGTGCTTGACACCTTCGGAAGCGCGATTCTCGGCCTGTCGAATTTCTTCGACAAGTCGAAGGAAGCGATCAAGAAGACCTGGGGCGAAGTCAGTGACATCGTCCAGGCGCCCATCAAGGCCGCGATCAACTTCATCAACAAGGAACTCCTCGGCTCGGAGAAGAATCCGAATGGCGGCGTGAACTGGGTTCTTGACAAGCTCGGAATTCCAACGATTCCGAACATTCCAGGGTTCGCCACTGGTGGCATTGTCCCGGGCTACGCACCTGGTGTGGACAACTATCCGGCCATCCTTTCTCCGGGTGAAGCTGTCCTTCGTCCTGAAGTTGCTCGGTCCATCGGCCACAGCCGAATTCTCTCGTGGAATGCGGACGCGGTTGCAGGCCGGCCTCTCCGGTTCGCCGAAGGCGGCATCGTCCCTTCGGCACCGAAGAAAAGGAAGGGCTTCGACTGGAACCCGATCCACTGGGTTCAGTCCGCGGTGGGCTGGGCTGAGGACCAGCTTGCCAAGGGTGCCAAGTTCGTCTGGGAGCACACGGCCAAGCCGATCGTTGACGGCCTGGACAAGACGCTCGCCGGAACCCCGCTGATCCTCTCCCGGCTCGGCATGGCCCCGGCCCACTCCGTCTACAACGCCGTCGACAAGTTCCTCGGCGGGGTGGACGAGAAGGGGTCGAAGGGCGGTGGCTCCGGCCCGGCCCCGACCGGCCAGGTGAAGGCCTGGATCGATCAGGCGATCGGCCTCACGGGTGTGACTCCGGTCGACCTGTGGGAACGCGGCATGGGAACCATCGTTCAGCGCGAGTCCGGCGGCAATCCGAACGTCGTCAACAACTGGGACTCGAACGCCGCGGCCGGCACCCCGTCCAAGGGTCTGGCTCAGGTCATCTGGCCGACATTCGCGGCCTACCACCAGGCCGGAACGTCCTGGGATCTGCTCGACCCGATCGCCAACCTGGCGGCCTCGATCAACTACATCGTGGCGCGGTACGGCGGCATCCAGAACGTGCAGCAGGCCAACCCGAACCTGCCCCCGAAGGGCTACTGGCGGGGAGGGCTGGTCACGTCGCGCACGTTCGCCGAGATCGGCGAGCGCGGGCCCGAACTGATCCTCCCGCTCACCGACGAGCGGCGGACCGACCAGCTTCTACGGATTGCTGGATTGAAGGATCGAAGCGGTCACACCGTGATCGTCAACGCCGCCCCGGACGTCCCGTCCGAGCGGCAGATCATGAGGGCCCTGAACACGGCTGCCCTCATGAACGGGTTCTAGTGACACGGCCCGGCAGGTCCAACCTGCCGGGCCTCGTCCTGCCCCAACTAACCGGCCGAGAGGAGAAGTTCAGGTGAGCGAGTACCGAGTCCTGGTGCGGGACCGCGACCTCAATCCGATCGGCCAGGTCGATGACTTCCTGGAGTTCCAAGCCGTCCTGCGCTACTGCGACACCGGGCACTGGCAGATCAAGATCATGGCCGGCACTCCTCACGCCCAGCTCTTCCAGCCGGGTCACGGCATCGTCGCCTACCGAGAGGGAGTCGACAAGCCGATCGCCTCCGGCCCCATTCAGACAGTTGAGAAGTACTGGACGGTGGACACGGACTCCGGGCCCGGCGGCCTGATCATCTCCGGGTGCGACGACAACTACATCCTCGAAGCCCACGTGGCCTACCCCAACCCCGAGTTGCCGGTCACCAACCAGGACCGCGCCTCCTACACAAACGGTGGTGTCCGCGCCGCCCAGGCCGTGGAGGAGATGGTCAGCCGCAACGCCGGCGCCCTGGCGCTCGACGGCCGCACGCCGGCTCGCTTCGGCACTCCGGACGGCGACAAGAAGCCCTGGCACCAGTTCGGCAAGGTCACCCCGTTCAACCTGCAATGGGACAACCTCCGGGACGGCCTCAAGCCGGTGTGCGACGCGGGCAACGTCGGCTGGCGAACCGTGTACGACGCCGAGAGCCGCACCATCCAGCTCGACGTCTTCGAGCCCCAGGACCGCAGCGGACACATCCGCTTCTCCGCGGACCTGGGAAACCTCAAGGAGTTCGTCTACTCCTTGAAGGCCCCGAAGTACACCCGGGCCATCGTCGCGGCCCAGGGACAGGGTGCCGAACGCTACATCAAGGAGTACATCGACCGGGAGTCCGAAGAGTACTGGGGGATCATCTCGGAGCTGTTCGTCGACGCCCGCGACATCCCGGTGAAGAAGGTCAGTGCCTCGGACGGCACGCCGGTAGCCGCCGATGAAGACGTGAAGGTCGAGGACGCCCTTGCAGCGCTCGACGCGAAGGGACAGCAGGCCCTCCTGGACAACGGACCGCAGGGCAACTTGCAGCTGTACCCGATCGACACCCCGCAGCAGACCTTCGGCAAGGACTGGTTCCTCGGCGACACGGTGACGTGCATTGTCGACGGCGAGGAACACCGAGACATTGTGCGCCAGGTCACCATCGAAGTGAATTCGAATGGGCACAGCATCACCCCCGTGATCGGGGATCAGGGTACCGACAGCCCTGCGAATGTATTCAACGAGATCAAGAAGCTGTGGCAGCGGGTTCGAGAACTGAGTGCGAGGGTTTGATCAATGCCGATTCCTGCGAAGTACTCAGAATTCCCGGAACCGGGTGGGCTCAGCAAGGGCCCCTACGCCCCCGTCAAGTGGCCGCACACGTACGTGACTTGGACGAGCGCCAACGGCGACGTCATCCCGCTGACGGGAGACGTTTCCGGAAGGCGCCCGGCAGGGCTGGCGGTCCAGTGGGGGCCGTCCGGCTTCGACCTGCCGACCTACGACCTCCACGCGGACCAGCTCCCGAACATGGACGGCGCCATGTTCCGCACCACCAGGGCGACTTCCAGGGACGTCACGATCCCCCTGTACATCCGCGGCCTCGATCGCAAGTCACTGATCACCATGAAGAACCGGCTCTTCTCCGCGCTGAACCCGCACGCCGGCCCCGGCCTCCTCACCGTCCGAGACGGCGACCTCCCGGCCCGGCACCTGAAGTGCTTCTACGTCTCCGGCCTGGAAGGCAACGAGACCCAGGAGAGCGCCGGCTTCCTGCACATCCGGTACGCGCTGATCCTCCGCGCCATGGACCCGTATTGGTACTCCAACAGCGAGAACCAATTCGACTGGTCGCTCAAGTCCAGCGACGTCGGTTCGTTCCTGTCCCCGCCGAAGGACCTGCACCGGAAGTTCCTCAACCCGCTCCGCATCGGTTCAGCCTCACTCGGCCCCGAAGGCGTGGTCGAAGTCAACAACCCCTCCTCGGTGGAGTCCTGGCCCGTCTGGTCGATCTCCGGCCGAGCTACCGGCCTGAAGGTGCTCAACAAGACCACGGGCAAGAGCTTCGCCTTCTCCTCGAACTACACCGTCCCGGACGACCAGGTGGCGACCGTCGACACGAGGCCGGGGTTCAAGACCGTCGCGCTGGACGACGGCACGAACCTGTGGCCGCACCTGGCCCCGAACCCTGCCCTGTGGGCCCTGGCACCCGGCAGGAACATCGTCCAGGTCGAGGGCGGCGACTACGACGACAAGACCCTGATCCGCTTGCATTTCACCCCCCGCTACCTGTCGTACACCGGTGGCTGACAAGACGAAGGATTGAACGAATGGCTGAGAACTCCTGGCCCTTCAACGAGGGCGACGGCGCCAGCGTCGATCAAGTCCGCTGGCAGAAGATGGCCGCCGCGTTCTCGCCGTCCGGCGTCATCGGCAAGGCCACCGACAGTGCCCTCTCGGTGGCTCAGAACCTCTCCTCGCAGCTCCCCCGGACCGTGGACGTCCAGCCCGGCAAGGCCTTCGTGAAGGGCTTCTGCTACGAGTCCGATTCCGCGGTGACCCTCCAGTTCTTCGAGAACCCGGACATGAACCCGCGCATCGACCTGGTCGTCCTGGAGCTGGACATGAGCAAGGGGATCGTGAGGCTGGCGACCGTGAAGGGCTCGCCGGCCTCGACTCCTCTTCCTCCGAGCCTCACCCAGGAGCTGGGCGGTGTGTGGCAGATCGCCATTGCCGAGTGCACGATCGCCTCCTCCGCAACGTCGGTGAGCACGATCTATGACCAGCGGGTCTTCATCGGCAACTCGCTCCCGCAGGTGCACAGCGATCTCGGACGGACCATGATGGGCACCCCCGGTGACATCGTGTACGCCCGGGACTCGGTGGGCGGTGAGGCCGTCTGGGGCTACGCCGGAAACGGCGGCTGGTCCCCGATCAGCAACCTCGGGCCTACCCGGAAGTACCGGCCTGAGCTTCACGGCCTGGCGACTCAGGACGGCATCCAGGCCACGGGCCACTTCCAGTGGGTGGGCTCCAACATGTGCTGGGTCACCGCCAACCTTCAGAACGTCTCCGGCCGGGACCTGCGAAACGGCACCACACCTCTCTCGGTGTCCCTGCCGCACTCGCCGCGAGGCGGAATCACGCAGCTCATGAACGTCATGCTGTACCGCGACAACGGCGGCGCGGACTCCCTGATGCTCCACAACGGCAATGCCTGGACGGGCGGCTGGAACCTCGCCTGGATGAGCTTCCCGAACACGGACTGGGGTACCTACTGGCTCCAGACCTTCCCGAAGGATGCCAACCTCTGGCTCACGGGCCTGATCGAAATGGACCTCTTCCACGAGGGGAATAGCTAATGGCAAGGCGAAAGTTCGCGGGGGACGCAGCGACCCCGGCGGAGGACAACAGCGGGGCTCGACTTCCCGGCGTCACCGGTACCGTCTGGGATGGCCTGGGGAAGGATGCCCGGCAGGTCACCGACCTTCAGGACGCGGCCGGCAATCCGATCAAGAACCTGACGGCCGACGCCCGCGGCATGGTCCCGGAGTTCCGGGGGCCGGACAACGACGTCTTCCGCCTGTGGGTCGACTTCGGCCCCGGCCGGATCGCCATCGAGGCCAACGACACCCCGGACAAGCTCCAGGAGCACGCGAAGGGCACGGACCCTCACGGGGACCGCGCCTACGCCGATCAGCGGTTGCAGGGCTACGCGCAGCTCGCCGGAGGCAACCGGGCCGAGTCCTCCGGCGTTCCGTGGCTCCAGGTCGAAGGCGACGGCACGGGGGTCAGGCCGGTCCTCCAGGTCACCGGCAAGGGCAACGGCAACACCGCGTTCCAGGTCTCGGAGAGCGGTGACGCGACCGTCAAGAACCTGGCCGTTCACGGCAATGTGAGCGCGGACGGGGATGTCCGCTGCGGCAATCTCGCAACGCAGGGAACGGTGACCGCCAAGAACGTCGGAACTGCTCGGGTGTTCTCTGGGCCGAAGCCTCCGGAGAACCCTGCTCCGGGTGATGTGTGGGTGCAGTATGGGTAATGCGTCGTACGTCTGGGACGGCTCAACGTGGCAGTTCGCCAAGACGAGCGTCTTCGACGGCAAGGCCTGGAATCCGGTCGGCGAGATCCCGATGTACGACGGCCACAACTGGCGGCCCGCCGGGCAGACGCCCGAGGAGTTCCCGATGTTCATCGCGGCCAGGAGCGCGACGTTCAGGGACCGGAACCACGTCTCCCTGCCCATCCCTCCGGAAGTCTCGATGGGCGACATCGTCGTGTCGCTGTGCGCTTCGTACGGCTCGGTGACGAAGCCGGCCAACGGGCTCCGGCCAGTGGTCGACCTGCTGAGGCTCCGCCCCTCGGACATCCATCTGACCCTGAACATGTTCCTCTGGACGCCGGATTGCGGTTATGAGAGCGCCTTCGAGTCGTTCGGCGAGGACGACAACATGACGGTGGCCAACCTGGTCTACCGCCACGGTGACACCGGCAACATCCCGGCGAAGCCCGTGATCTCGTACAAGACCTACGAAGGCGTCGCGAAGGCCCCCCTCGATCCTGCCGACGACTTCACCACCCTGTACGTCGCCATCGCGGCCTCGAAGGACATGACCGCCGCGGGCTGGCCCCGAGGCGTTCAGCGACGGGTCAGCGAGCACGGGCCTTGGCAGACGGAGACGATCCACATCATGGCCGCCGACACGGTCGGGTCCGGGTTCACGCCCGGAGACCTGGTCTTCGACTCCCTTGCCGATCAGCTGGCCATTGCCGTGATCACCATCCCCGGCAAGCCGAACCCTGACGGGAAGCCGACCTGGATTCTCGGCGACCAGAAGGCATCCGTACTCGGCTCCTCGACTGTTCTGGAGTAACCCATGACCCTTCCCAATCTGGAGAAGTGGGCAGACCGCGAGGTGGTCTCGCCCGAGAAGATGAACGCCCAGGTGTACGACGTCCACCAGGCCCTCTACGGCAGCACGACACAGTTGCTGGCCGACACCACCGGCCTCAAGCGGGACGCCTACCGCCTCGGTCAGAATCCGGTGCTCTCCCTCGAAATCAAGAGCCCCTTCGACGTTCCGAATGGGGTTTGGGTGGCTCCGGAATGGGACCTCACCCGCCCTGCCGCGAAGGTTGGTAACTGGGTTCTCGATGATCCTCACCAGTTCACCATCCCTGAGGACGGCGTCTATCGTGCGCGGTTCCAGTTCGCTTGTTACGTGGACAACGTCCGAGGTGCTGCCGCCGGAAAGGTCCGAGGGACCGTGTCACTTCCCTACAACTACAAGGCGACGCAGGATCTTGTCCCAGCAGGCGGCGAAGACAATCTGAGGACCTACTCCACCGAGGTTGTAGGCCATTGCGCCAAGGGCGGCAAGGCAGGGGCCAGCATCATCTGCTGGTGGGCGGACGCGCACGTTCACGACACGGCCATGATCTCGCTGACCATCCAGAAGATCGCCGATCTACCGGCATGAACCCGAGACCTTGAGGACGCTGCACGATGAACGCACTCGACTACATCCTCGGTGGAGGCCTCATCGCTGCGGTGACTGGCGTGGTGCAGCTCTACCGCATGGTCAAGGAAGGCGCGAAGGCCGACCGCAGCGAAATCCTCGGAACCATCAAGCACTGGAACGAGGACCTGGTGGACCGAGTGGAACGGCTACAGGAGCTCTGCGACAAGCAGACCGAGGAGATCGCCAAACTTCGGTTCCGGGTGGTCGAGTTGGAGCTCTTCATCAAGAAGCATGACCTCCCCGTTCCCGACTGATCCAACAACACATTCTGCATGGAGCCTCCGGGCTCCTTTTTTCATGCCCGAGGAGGACACATTGGCGACTGGCGCTCAGACGCTCATCAACAAGGCGAAGACCTACATCGGGTATCGCGAAGGTGCAGGCAACAGCAACCGGTTCTCCCAGGAGATGGGGCGCCCCGCGGAGTCGTGGTGCGCGGACTTCATCTCCGCCGTCGCCCGTGAGACCGGCAACGCCGACATCATCCCGAACACGGCGTCGTGCAGCGTCGCCCAGGAGTGGTACCGCAGCCGGGGCCGGCTGAGCGAGTTTCCTGCCGTGGGAGCCCAGGTCTTCTACGGCGATTCGACGTCCACCTACGGCCCCGGGGGCTCGCACACGGAGATCGTCTACGCCTACGACCGGGATCACATCTACACGGTGGGCGGCAACACGAACGACTGGGGTGGCTCCGAAGGCGTCGGTGTCTTCAAGCGGACCGTCTCTCGTCACGCGAACTGGACCCACTCCTACGGCTACCCGAAGTACCCGGAGGGCATCGTCGGAGCGGACAAGAACCTGGCCGACGTCTACTTCGGCCAGGAGGCCGGCGAGGGCGACATCCCAGCCGGAGGCACGCCCACTCCTCCGGCGGCCGGCACCGTGACCATCCAGGGCTTCCAGTACGGACCGGGCGTCCAGGGCGACCACATCACCTACATGGGCCAGTGCCTGGTGGCCGCGGGCTGTTCGCGGTACTCGGAGGGCCCGGGGCCGACGTGGGGAAGCGCCGACACCGAGTCCATGCGGGCCTATCAGCTCGCGATCGGCGACACCGACAGCGCCGATGGCATCCCCGGCCCCGCCCAGCTCGCCAAGCTGGAGACCGAGCACGGTCAGGGCCTGTGGCCGATCAGCAAGCAGCCCGCGGAGCCCGCTCCCCCGTCGCAGCACGATCCGGTGGCACCTCAGGTGACAGGTATCCCCAGCAACATCTGGGCGCGCAACGACAACCGCACGCAGGTGACGAACGAACAGCTCGCAACCATCGACGTGGACGGCAGTAGGAACGGCGTCATCCTCGACGGAGAGGTGCACCAGTACGCGGCTGTCACGATGTCGATCGAGGCGACGATGTCGCCCGGCTCGGCCCTCGCGTGCCGCTACTTCAAGGCCAACAAGGCGACTGGCGCCCGGACTTACACCATGCCGGCCGCCCGCTTCGTGGCTGACGAACAGGGTCTCGTGGACGCCCAGTTCACGTACACCAACCTGCTCTGGCCCGGCGAAATCCTGCTCGCCGAGGTGCAGGGCAAGGACTCCAAGGGCCTCGACTACACGGTGTCCGCCCGCACCACCGCCGGAATCGCCTGGTAGGCGGAGCCGCAATGACGGATTGCTAGATTGAAGGAAGGAGTTGGCTGTGAAGGCTGTCGTCTCGTTCCTGCTGGCCAACTCGGCTCGCGTCCAGGCCGCCCTGGTGGCGGTCCTGGCGCTGTTCACGAACTGGGTCAGCCCGGACGTTCAGGACAAGATCGTTTCCCTGGTGATGCTGGTCATTTCGCTACTCGGTGGCGAGCTGGTCCACCAGGCCCACACCCGCGCAGTCCGCAAGGCCGGCGTGGAGAACCTGCCGACCGAGCAGGTAAGCAACAGGACCACCCCGGCCGGCCAGCTGGGGAGTGCAGAGGAGAGAGCGTTCGGACCGATGGTCTAAACGCAGAGAGCCCCCGGGCATCCCAGTTGGGATACCCGGGGGCCTTTCTTGCATTCTGGCTCAAGCGGCCTGACCTGCTGTGGGCTGGTCAGCCCTCGGATGCGTCGCTGACACTCTCCACCGGAACGAAGGCCTTGGGAGTCCACCACCCGACGAGCTTCCCCGTCTTCACGTGGTGGATCGGCTTGCCGTGAGGCGGCTTCACCGCCATGCGGACGTCCCGCTCATTCCAATCGTCGGCTATCTGCTCCAGGGACTCGTCGCCCATGAAACGGTCCATGGCTTCATTGGCCAGCTGAGGCTGAGGCAGCAGCTCCATGTTCGCGTCCTTCTCCTGGGGCGCCTCGTCCTCCTCTGGCACGCGGTCCGCAGCCAGCTTACCCACCGCCACGATCTGGCCCGTGAAGAGGTTGCTGTGCCCGGACAGGAAGTCCTCGGCGGCCTTGCTGTCGTATCGGTCTTCGGCCACGTCGGCGAAGGACTCCGCAAAGTCGAGCATCCATCCCAGGGTGTCTTGCCCCACCCTCCCGATGCGCCCGCCGCCGTTGGCTCGGAGCCCCATGAGCTCACCGTAGATCTTCGGGTCCTCCTCCCCGCCTTCCTGGAGCAGCCCCGTGCCCTCGAAGTACTCCCACAGTCGCTTGCCAACCCGAACTCCGACGGTTCCCATTTCTTCTTCCTTGTTCTTTCCATGAATGAACCAGAGGTAAGCAACCTCGTAGTCCGCGTTCTCAATCGTCCTGGTCGACAGGTCCGACTTCTCCCTCAGCCAGCGCTTGGCATCCCCAACGAAGCCCTCGAAGGTCTTCGTGAAGGACTCGGCGACCGGAGACCACGGGTCTCCGGTGTCTTCATTCGGCTTCTGTAGGTTGCGCATTACATGCCGAGTGGCACGACTCTCGGTCACTTGTCTTCTTCCCCGCATACGAGAGAGCGGGCCCGCATCAGCTGGGCCCGCTCTTCTCCGTCTTCGTCGCGCAGCTCCTCCGCGCGTTCCTGGCCTACGCCGTCACGACTCCCCTACAAGAGCGCCTGGAGCGGGTTGGCGGGCTCCGCCGCCGGAGCCTCGGCCGGCGTCTCCTCGGAGGCCTTCGCTGAGGCCCGTCCCTGCCTCCTCGCTTCGGGGAGCGAGATCACCTGTGCCGTCTCCTCCTCGGCCTGGTCGACCTCGATGCCGTCGCCCAGGTCGTCTTCGGTGTCCTGGTCGGTGGCGCGGAACCGGTAGATCTCCGCCGTCCGTCCGAGCGCTCCGGATTCGTCCCAGAGCACTTCAATGTCGTCCATCTCCTTGACGGCCGCGCGGACAGAGGCGGCGTTGGCTCGCGCGCCCAGCGCACGTACCAGCTTGGAGTGCTGGGCCTTTCCGCCAAGGCGGACCAGGTGCTCCCGGATGTAGTCCGGCAGGGTCTTCACTCCCCGCCCGTTCGCAGCCAGGCTTGCGAACTGCTCAACCGCCGTGAACGAGTACTCGACGAACGCGCGGGCCGCCTGAAGGTCGGTGCTGTTCACCTCCTTCCGGATGTCGAACAGGCACATCAGTGCCGCCACGCGCCGGATGTGCTCGATCACCCGGGCACCGAAGGGCTTCAAGGCGGGCACGCTGGCAATGTGCTGTCGGATGGGACGTTCCATCTCGTCCGCAGCGTCCAGCGCGTCTTCCGTCAGCGAGAGGAAGGGCGTTCGGCGTGAGTGACGCAGCGCCTCGGAGAACCAGTCCTGCGCCTTCACCATCAGCGCCGGGGGTCGGCGGTGCCGCTCCGACAGCCAGTTTTCCTGCTCGATTGGAACAAAGATCTGTCGGTTGTACGAACCGCCTGACGCGTCCCTCGCGGACATGCATGAGGCGAAGACCTCAGGCTGAATGTGCCCGAGGAAGGCCACGTGGGGGTCTTCCACGACCACCCGATCCTTGCCCGTGCCGCCCGCCACGGTGACGGAATCGGCCAGGTCCCGGATGTTGGCGGAGAGCGTGGGGTTCCTGGTAGCTGACATCAGGATGCGCTGCCACTCGCTCTCAAACACCAGCGCGTGATTGTTCCGGCCGAATACCTCGATCAGGAGGCCCTTTCCACCTGTCACGCTGTTGATCACATTGCTGCCCATGAACACCGGGTCGGCGTTCTGCGCAATCTCACGTGCCATGCTCCATAGCTGGCCCTTCCCTTCGCCGGACTCGCCGACGATCACCACTTGCAGCGGGAGCGCCAGGCTTCCTTCCCCTCGCTGAACTCGGGTGTCGTCCGCCATGGCCGACAGGACCGCGAGAAGCGTTCCTCCAAGGCCGATCGGGCTCCAATTCATCTGAGGTGCGAACTCGTCCACCAGGGCCTTCAGTCGCCCCGTGAACATCCCGCTGTAGTCAGCCGAAGCCATGTCCTATCTCCCCTCACACCGGCAGGAGCGCCCGCGCGCCCCGCTTGAGTTCAACGTCCGGAAGCTCATCGTTGGCAGGGAATTCCCCCGCCTCCACACAGTTGGCGAACACGCGGGCCCGGCTGGCGTCCAAGGCCGGCGTCTGGTGATGCCTAGCCTCGGCCACCTTGTGCGCCGCTGGCTGCTTGCCGAGCACGATCATCACCGTGTCGACATCCACGTGACCAACAACCCTGTACCCCGCGTTCTCCAGCGCGCGCCGCGCATCCGAGTGGTTGTAGCCGGGGATGTTCCCCGTGACCACGACGGTGCCCTTGAAGTCCTCGTCGTCATCCTCTGACTGGTCCTCCGGGAAGTCCTCCCACAGGCCCTGTCCGGCAGCGTCGAAGCCTCCCAAGGAAGGCTGCTCCGGCTCCTCCTGGGCAGGCTCCTCGGCGGCCTCCTGGACGCCCTCCTCCGGCTCCGCTGCGGTCTCCTCCTCGGGGGCCTCGACGGCATGCACCTCGGTCCGGCAGGGTTCGCCCAGGGCTTCGACAAAGAACCCTACGAACTTGTCCTCGTGCTCCTGGCAGAGGTCCCAACCCCGGGCACCAATGAACACTTTGCACGTTCCGGGGATGTCGTCCACGCCCTTCTGTGCATGCGCGTCGCAGGTCGCGACGAACTCAGTTCGAACTATCTTGCGAATTGCCATTGTTCTACCTTTCGGTATGCCTGACACCCTATGACAAGGGGCACTGCTGTGAGTGCCCCTCATCAAAGGAAGTCAGGTCAGGTTGCCTGCGCCAGCCAGAAGTTCAGACCGGCCTCTGTAGAGGTAGCCGCCTCCAGGTACTGGCGGGCGAGTTCCCGGGAACGCATCGGGCCAACGGCGGAC
This sequence comes from Kitasatospora sp. NPDC127116, assembly GCF_042677365.1. Lineage (NCBI taxonomy): Bacteria > Bacillati > Actinomycetota > Actinomycetes > Kitasatosporales > Streptomycetaceae > Kitasatospora > Kitasatospora sp. NPDC127116. Next base: position 9,733 of record NZ_JBHXTL010000041.1, on the reverse strand, counting down.
AGCTTGTCGACCTTGCCGTGCCGGATCTCGACCGACCGGCGGACACTGTCCACGCTGTGCGGGGAATGCCAACCGTCCGTCACCGACACCAGGCCAGAACCTTCGTCGCCCTGTACGTACAGAACAGCCCAGTACAGGAGCACTCCGTCACTCATGCGCCCAGCCTCTCGATCAGGTCGCGGGTGCGGCGGTCGACGGTGCAGCAGGCGAACCACACGAAGTCGTCATGGTCGGCCAACTCGTAGGCCACACACGGAGCTTCAGTCCACCAGTCGTCTCGGTCCCCGATGAGCCGTCGCAGGTCCCCGAAGGCGCGAAGAACGGCCCGATTGAGGCCGGCCGGACCGGGGTCTTCGGGAAGGTGGTCCAGCTCCCGCGTGGCCGCTGTGTGGAGCTCCCCATTGGCATCCAGGAGCGAGACCCGATACCCGCCCTCGATCGGGTGCCATTCGACAACTGCCGTCACTCCGAAAGTGTTCGGCCCGTCCCCGACCGCCATGTGGGTGTAGGTCACTTGCTGATCTCCAGGTCTTCGATCAGGGCGACGAAGACGCCGCCCGGGTTGGTCAGGTATCCGACGATGTTGGTTTCACGCGGGACGCGGACAGTTACTGTTGCTCGCAATTCGCCGTCCAGCCGGATCAAGCCGCCGCCGATGATGCGCCCGGCGACCTCTGCTCCGTTCATTTCCTTGCCGGTCACCCGCACGTCCGGCCCGACTTCATCTGGCTTCACTTGTTTTCCCCTCTCGCGGGCATTCCTGCATTCCCTCAGACGTTTCGAAATACGACGCCGTACCCGGCGTAGAGCCTGACGAAGTCGTAGTCCTGTTCCGCGTCAACGCGGTACCTGTCCAGGTTGATGTAACTCATGAGTTCATCAGCTACCTCGTGCGCACGCTGGAACTCCTCATAGAGGAAGTCGTTCACACTGTCGACCTTGGTCACCCATCGGTCATGAAAGAAGTCGGGAGATTCCCATTCGATGAAGTCTGGCCCGACTGACGAGATCACCGCTTCAATCACTTCGCGGTCAGCTACCTGACGTATGATGTCGGCCATTTGACAGACACGTTCGATCGAGGTGAACTCCCCGACTTCGACACCCGACGGGAGGTCGTCCGTGTCGTGAATGGCCCAATCCTCAGCTGGTCCGAGCCCCCGGGTAGCGCACGGCGACTCATCGAGCATTTTTCGAATTTCACCCATGACGGCTTCTGTGTCCGCATAGATTTCAAGGTCAATCCATCGCCCGTGAAGCATTCCTCCGCTGTAGTCAAGCAGCGAGGCGACATAGATGCGCATGCCAATCCCTTTGAGTCTCTGAGCGGTTCTGACGGCCTAAGGGAGCAACCCCGGTCACTCAGTACCGGGGCCACTCTCGGAGCCCGTCAGAGGAGGGTTAAGACCACTTAGACCACCAGCTACGAAGCTCTTTCTCTTCGATGCTGTAGCACTCTTCGATGATCTCCCGGAACGAAACGTTCGGGTTGTCCAACAGGGTCAGCGCGGCATTCACGACCACGCTCAAAAGGTCGCTGTCCCGCTCTCCACCGTTGAGTTCTTCACAGACGAGATCAGCGGCGTCAGTGATGGCCGTAGAGACAGCGTCTCGGGTATAGGTACTCATGCGTTCTCTTCCTAATCGACTGGTGAAGGACTACGGCTGACGGAGCTGGCGTTCCCTGGTCTGGTCGTCCTTGAGTTCCCAATCTCCGTGTTCAGCGCAGTAGGCCGTACTGACCCTCAGAGCGCCATGCGGAAGGAAGTCCATCCACCGGGTTGCCAGAGCCTCACAGGCGGTCCACCCGTGGTTGCATCCGATCTTTCCGTCGTCCCGCTTGCGGAAGTGCTTTGCTGCCATCACCGATTATCTTCCGTAACAAACGCTTCGCACGCTTCACACCATTCGAGGCAATGCATTGCCTCGCCTTGCCCCATTCCGGCGCGACACCCCAGGCATACAGCCCATGCCCGAACGGTGAACATCAGTTGCGCGCCGCCGCATCTAATGCACTTCAGTCCGTGCCCTGTCACGCTGCTTCAACCTCCCCGCCGTACCCGGGGTGCTCCTCCAAGCAACCGTCATCAGCAGCGTGTTCACGGATCAGGTCATCCGCAGTCTCGTTCCAATTGCAGGCCCGGAAGAGTTCTGCCAGAACATCCGCTTCATCGCATGTGTAGGTGCAGCCATAGTCATCGATTACGACAAGGGCCGTCTGTGCCCAGATCTCAACGAACGCCTTCGCAGCCCCGATGACGCCCTCTTCTTCAGCGGTCGCACTCACGCGTCATCCCCCTTGCACTGGCACTTTGCAATGGGCACCAGGACGGCCCTGAATTGGTTCACAGCGCGGCGCGCATGCGAGGGGCAGAAGAAGTACGCGCCGTGGTGCGGAGTCTCCGCGAGATAGGCCGCATGCCCCTTGCAGCCATCGAAGCGACACGTGTGCTTGTGCAGGTTCACGGTCATTAGAACTCACCCTTCATGAATTCCCGCCACTGCGGCCGGAGCACACCCTTAACGCGCACCCGGATTTCCTCGTCTTCCCAGTAGCGTTCCGCGTGCAGAATCACCGGAATACCGTGCGCAGCGTCCCGGGGGACGTCCACCGTTCCACTCCCACTGGCGTCCCGGAATGACACGTAGAGGTCCCACCAAAGGGCGTGCATTTCGTCGGTCAGGAAGTCTGCCCGCGCTCGGATGTGTGTTGCTACAGCGGACCCGAATCGGTGTGCGTCGGCTTGTTCGATGGTGAATGTGTGCATGACTGTCCTTTCGATTGAGCCAGTAGGCAGCACTGAGCAGCCAAGGAAGGGCACGCTTTCGCGCGCCCAACCCAAGCGGTTCAGTGGAGCGATTCACACGCGCCAGCAAAGCCAAGCCGCGTGATATGTCCGGGCAGGAGTTCGCCCGACTCGGTAAGGGCGGGTATCAGCCGGTCGATATCCGGCCCGGTGTAGTTGTAATCCCACCCTTGGCAGCTCTCTGCCGTCTCCGGGAACCAGCGCTCCAAGTCGCGTGCCATGTGCTCGGCGCATGCCGTGAAGTCCGCAGGTTCGTAATAGAAGAACCGCTCTCCCGCGCTCATCGCGTCACCATCCGGGCAGGAACACCCTGGGAGCAGTGTCCACAGAATCCACGCGTGAACATTCCGCATTCGATGGCTTGTTGTTTCATCTTCATTTCCGTCGTGTCGTGATCTCCGAAATAGATCAATGCCTGCTTCTGGTCAGTGAAATTAACGACGTTGCCATTGGCCAGGGTGACAGCCCACCCCTTGTAGACGTGCTCAATCATCGGGACATCTCCTCCAGGCTGTCGCAGAAAACGCACTTCGTGTATTCAAGTGAGCCCGGAATGCGGGTGCAGTTGCATTCGGCCTCACAGGCCGGGCAGTCATGCAGAGAACCGGGCTCATGCGGGTAGTCCACGTGCTCCGGTTCCCATTCATCGGCATGCGCACCGTGGGGTGTCGCCTTGCATTCGAACTCCAGCAACTCCCACCCACCAGGCAGGAACAAGCACGCGTCTTCACTCTCGGGACGATCACCCTTGACGTACTGAATCCAATAATCCGTCTCCCCGGGCCGTCCACCAATCACAGTGATGCACCAATCTGCAACCCCGGGGCCGCACAGCTCATAGATCACTTGGCACGCTCCGAGGCAATAGACAGCGCACGACTGTAGTCGTCAATGTCGTAGTGGCCGTTCTCTGCCACCAATTCGCCGCCCATGTGGTGGACGCTCCACACCGTGTAGGGGCCCTTGTATTTCTGGTCGCAGACCACGACTGAGCGCGCCGTCTCCGAGCTGTTGTCCCGCATGCATGCCACAACGGGAAGATTGTTGACGTACGTCAGCAGATGCATATTCCTTGCCCTTACTTGCAGATGGAGCACACGGACTTGTGTGCGTTTCGGAGCTTGCGGGACGTCTCAACCATGGTGTTGTGCGCCATGGTCATTTCGTCCTTGATTCCGAGCGCAAGCCAGACGGCCGCACTTCCGAGAATCCGGGTACGGAATCGGGCGTCCCGTTCAACGATGTAGCTAAGCGACTCGCACATCAGTTGCTCTCCTTAAGCCACTCGCAAGCAGCCTGGAAACCCTGCTCACAGTCATCGAACTTGCTTTCATAGAACCCGTCATTAAAGACGGTCACGTTGTCCGCATCGTGCGGAGTGACCAGCCAGACGATGTTGTGCCACACGGTCCCGACAACCCGGTCTACGCCCAGCCAGTAGGCAAACAGAAGGCCCACAACCACACCGCCGACAATGGCCGCCATTTCGAAACTCTTGCGCATTTCAGATCAACTCCGTAAGTCAACTTTTTGGGCAAGCGCAGCGTCCCGGAGTTGCACCGGGACGGTATAGGCGCTCTCTCGCGCCCTACGCTGCTGAGTGCGGACTGTCCATTCCTCTGTCCGCTGTCACACTCGCTTGCGCTCACCTTGTCCGCTGGTTTCGTCGCGCATTGGGAGTGTGTCCCCTAGCCGTCGCATTAGGCCGCTAGTCCGCCGTGACACGGTTTGACGCCGTTCCCCGGATGGGGCGTGCGCGCTTCCGCTCTTTGCTGTGCTTGCCGTACTTCCCGAACCCTTGGGGTTCGTCCTCTTCCGGCCCTGTCGGGGCTCTCGGTCGTTTCCGTCCCGTTCGCCCTCCAACGCATTCAAAGCTACGCCGATCAACTCCGCAGGTCAACTTCTGAATGAGTGATCTGGATCACTCCGCAAGTCAATCTATTCATTCCCAGAGAGGGATTGCGCGCACACGTGCACCAGCTCCGCCAGTCAATCCCAAAACGCACAGAATGGCACCTCTGAGCGCCTATCAGGCACCCCCCGGGACAACCACCCCAGACCTACCCCATCAGGCCCCTGTGGGCCCTCTGTGGCGTCAATGCATGCGCACGTGCACGTGATACCACACAAAGCGGTCGACTAGCACCAACCCAGATGTGCTTCTACTCACTCGGGCGCAGCTGTTGAGGTTGATTGAAGTAATGTCCATGCCAGTTCTCCCCCTTTCAGCAATTCAGCAATTCCCATTGACTGAATGAAGAATTGAAATGCGGGGGTAATGCCTTAGCTCAATCTAAACGGGACCGCCGGGGGCACCGTCCTCCAACCGTGTACGGGATTGAAGTATTTGAGTCACGGACCATCAACACTGCGTAGCATCACCAGAAGCCGGCGCAGGGCCTCCCGCGGCCCTCGATGCGCCCCACTCCGCCAGTCAACTCACCTGACGTCGATGTTGGATTGCTGGATTGATGTAATAGATGATCTTGGTCCGTGCTGGCCTTCGACCTCGCCTCGTGAGCTGCACCACATCCGCGGAGGTGGGTGCCCGCCGGCTGACCGAGCGGCACCTATGTAGTTTTTGGAAGGGCTACATATAGGACCGCCCACCTGAAGGCGGCCGGTGTGGGTCAGACCCTCCTCAGGATGTCCTCGCAGCTGTGGCACCTCTTGGCCCTCAGGTAGACGGGGTACCAGGGATCACCTGGACGCCCAGGGCTGTAGCCCGAGTGCTCCATCGCGGTGGTGCTCAGCCCGCACAGGGTCAGGTCCAACGGGTCCTCGGGGGCCTCCGGTTCGGACGCAGCAGCGTGCACCCGCAGTACCTCGGCGCCGTCGTCTTCGAGGCCGGCGGCCTCGCCCTGGTCCACCTCGAACAGCACGATGATCGACGCCATACACCGAGCGTGCACCGGGCCCGCTGAGGTCGCACGCTGAGCTGCTACCTCACCGACGATCGTTGTGCGCCTCGGAGCCGGCCAGGTTCGCCCGCTCCCGGTTGCTCCTGGTGGCCGTCCACGGCATGCAGAAGGAGCCGCCCCGAAGGGCGGCTCCCACCGTCATGAAGTATTGCGGTATTGATCTATCCAGCCAGGGCCAAGCCCTCAGATGTGATGTTGTCAGCAGCCGAGGCCTTGCCCGCCTGCGCCTTCGGCACTGCCCGAGCCGGCCAACAGGTCCCCTCACCGATCACCATCTGGAAGCCTGCATCCAGGAACGCCTTCCGTCGTCCTTCGAGATCCAGCGTTGGCCAGAGTTGCAGGAAGGTCATCCCCTGGTCCTCCTCAGACCAGCCTGCACGTCGGACTGGCTGCTTCTTCAGCTTGGCGAGACGTGCCTTCAGGCTGTCCATGCGCTCCCGGTACCCCTCCCGATCGTCGTCCCAGTCGCCTTCCTCATCCTGTCGGCGAAGGCGCTTGATCCGCTTCTCAACATCCTCGACTTCAGCCGAGTTGTCCGATCCGGGCACCCAAACGCGCTTCGTGACGCGCGTCCTGCCGAACTCTTGTAGGAACAGCACCTCAAGCATGTCTTCAACGATCTCTGCTCGACAGCTGAACCCCGCGCACCGCTTCCGCTCCGGGTTTTGCCCACCGCAGTTGTAGTACCGGTAGATCAAGTCCTTGTAGAAAGCCCGCCGATGATACGAGGAACCGCTACAGCCGGCACAGATCGTGGCCCCGGAGAGCGGCGACGGCTCCTCGACACGCGGGGCCCCCTTCGTTCGCTTCGCACAGGCCGCTTGGAGGGTGTCCCATTCGTGCTTCGTGAACACCGGAGGCGCGATGCGGAGCGGATCGCCATTGCCGTCGTAGAGGATCTTCCCCTTGTGCTTCTTGTAGCCCAGGAGGCATTCGTCGGTCAGCAGCTTTCGCAGCCCAGACTCCCCCCACATCTCACGCTTCGGGCTCGTAATCACGTCCTGATGCTTCCTCCGACGCCCGCGAGTGGGCTTACCGCGCCGAAGTCGAGCGCGGTCCCGCGTCGTGTAAATGTCGCTCGCGTTCGCCCAGGTCTTGAGCTGTCCCCAGGAACTCCCCGCGATCATGCGCTTCCGCATCTGGTGCAGCACCGACACCATGTCCTCGTCCAGCTCGATGTACGTGACGACCTTGCCGTCCTCATACCGCTGCACGGGCCGGTATCCGAACTTCGGCATGCCGCCAGGCCAGCGGGTCGTCCACCTGCGCCTGTCGTGCGAGTCCTGACAGCGCTTCTTGATGCGCTCCAACTCCTTCGCAGGGCCCAGGGCCTTTGCATGAAGGATCAGCCGTCCCTCTGGGGAGTGCATCTGCTCGTTGAAGGCCGGGTCGTCCAGGACTATGACGGTCTTACCCCACTCGATCATGCGGAAGACGAAGGCCATGAAGTGGATATCGTCACGACTCAGGCGGTCCTGGGTGGTCACCCAAAGCTCATCCCATGCCTCACGTCCCTCAGGCTTCAGCCACTCGCCGAGGTTGGGCCGGTTCTCCATGTCCACGTCGCCGGACACGTTCTCGTCGGTGGGCTCGCCGACCACCTCGACGCCGCTCTCCTCGTGAACACGGGTCCACAGCTTCTTGTCCTGGTCCTCGATGGACTCGGACTCTTCATCTCGCATGTTCGAGATGCGCTTGGCAAGGATGACGCGGCGATTGGTACTCATACGACCAGGTATGACCTGCGCCGATACCCCTTGTCAAACCTTGAACATCCGCAAACGGATGTCCTGGGTTCGCCAGAACAAGAGCCTTTGTCAAACCTGGTACATCCGCAGGTGGGTGTGCAGGGTGAGGCCGCCTTCGAGGCGGGTGAGCAGGTGCTTGCCGCGCGGGGCGACCTCCAGCACCCGGCGGCCGGTGAGGTCGGCGGTGGCGTGCGCGGGCACCCGCAGGTCGGCGCTGGTCAGCGGCTGTCCGGCGAGGGCCTCGCGCAAGTGGGCCGCCACGCGGTAGACGGAGTCACCTTCTGGCATGTCTCCATTCTGGTCCGCGCGGCGGCCCGGCGGGACACCGGCCCCGGCGCGTTACGCCGACTGCCCCGGGGCGGCCTGGCCCTCGCGCACCACGACCACCGGGCAGGGCGCGTGCTCGGTGAGGTGGCGGCTGACCGAGCCGAGCAGCACGCCGGAGAAGCCGCCCAGGCCGCGGCTGCCGACGACGAGCAGCGCGGCGCCCTTGGCGGCCTCCAGCAGCGCCTGGGCGGCGTTGCCGGGCATCACGCTCTCGGCGATCGCGACGCCGGCGTCGTCGCCGGCCACCTTGGCGATGGTCTCGCTGAGGGTCTTCCCGGCGAGCTCCTCGGGGTTGAAGGCCTCGACGGTCGGCACGCCCTGCCCGGCCCACCCGTAGAAGGCCGGGTACTCCCAGGCGGCGATCGCGTGGACCGTCCCGCCGACGGCCCGCGCGTAGTCGATCGCCCAGCGCAGCGCCTGCTCCGAGGCGGGCGAGCCGTCCACGCCGACGACGATCCGGGGATTGGCACTCATGGCCTTGCTCCTTCGGTTGCTCCTGATCGGTCCCGACCCTCCGAACATAGATCAAATCGGACAAACGCTCGGTATTGCCACGCCGAAAGCGACCCGCCGCATTCAATTCGATCGCGGCCGGGGTTCCAGGCCTGGGAGGATGCCCGGATGCCGAGCAAGCCCCGCCGCCGCACGGGCGGCTTCGCCGACGTCCTGGCCGCCCTGCCGTCGCAGGAGGAGCGCCAGTGCCGGAATCTCGACGACCCGCTCGCGTCGGGCGGCTTCGTGGATGCCGGGGGGCGCTACTGGCGGCTGGCCCGCGGCCCGGTGGACCGGCGGTTGGCGAAGCGGCTGGCGGTCGGCGCGGACGAGATGACACTGGGTCTGCGGGGCGAGCTGGAGGAGGTCTCCCCGGGGGTCTTCGTGCCCGCCCTGCTCACCCCCGAGGAGCGTCCGGCCGTCTGGCGGGAGGCCTGCGAGCTGGACCACCTGGCCTACGAGTTCCGCGCCTCCGGCGGCCGGACGCTGCTCTACCTGGTGGTGTTCTGCTGAGCCCCGTGCCGTCCTGCCGCGCCGCCTCCGCTCAACTCCGGTAGGCAGCCCAGGCGTTGGCCATCCGCTGGACCTGACCCCGGGTGAACCCGGTCATGCAGGAGTCGTAGCTGTAGTCCATGAAGTTGTGGATCGGGTCGAGCCCGGGGCCGGCGCAGGTGTCGCGGCCCTCGGGGCAGCCGGAGGCGGCGGTGCGCTCGGGCGGGGTGTCGTCCACGTAGTCGCCCGGGGCCCGGCAGCCGCCCTGGAAGGTGTGGAAGAGGCCGAGCCAGTGGCCGATCTCGTGGGTCGCGGTGTCGCCCTCGTCGTAGTGGGTGGCGGCGCCGCCGGGCAGGGAGGCGTCGAGCACCACCACACCGTCGTCGGTCGGGTTCGTCCGGTACGCGTCCGGGAACGTCGACCAGCCGAGCAGGGAGTCGCCGAGACGGGCCGTGTAGAGGTTGAGGGCGCCCTGGTCGCCCTTGCGCAGGGCGGTCTTCATGTCCTGCTCGGCCGACGAGCCCGGGGTCATGCCGGTGTACCAGGACGGGTTGTCGGTCCAGTCGGCGCCGACCAGCTCGAAGTGGAACGGGCTCGCGGCGTTGCCCTGCCCCCGGCCGCCGTAGCTCTCGTTGAGGTGGTCGATCTGGCCGGTGACGGCGGCCCGGTCCAGCCGTCCGGCGGCGCCGTCGTGGATCACGTGGAAGAACACCGGGACGGTGGTCGGGGCGGCGGCCCGGCGCCGGCCGGCGCCCAGTTCGGCGAGCCGCCGGTCGAGGTCGGCCTGCATCGCCCGGGCCTGCCCGGCGCCGACCGCGTTCGGGTACTGACTCTAATACACAACTGAAGCAGCCGACGATATAGGGAGAGTAGATCTCGGAGGTCGCCGAATCAATAAAAAAGGCTAGAGCCTGCGCGAGGGGGGATTCTCGTGGGGGGAGGGGGT
>NZ_JBHXTL010000040.1:0-70016 GCF_042677365.1 Kitasatospora sp. NPDC127116 | reverse complement strand
CGCTTCTTATTGTTTTTAAGCGTACCTCTCGCCCCCGGGCCGGGGGGGGGGTTGGTGGGCGCCCAACACCCACCGCGCGCCGGGCGCGTGCTCCCGGCCGGGCCGCGGTGGCGTGGGTAGCGTTGGCGGTCATGAACGAGGCGATGTCATGAGCCCCGCGGGGGAGCCCGCCGGGCCACCGGCCGAGGGGGACCTGCCGGGGCCGGGGCCCGATCCGGACGAACAGGTGGAGGGCGCCGCGGCGCAGCTGCGCGCCCTGGCGAGGTCGACGGACCGGCTGCAGGGGCTGCTGTCGGCGGTCCTGGCCATCGGCGGCGACCTGGATCTGCCCGCGGTGCTGCACCGCATCGTCACCACGGCCATGGACCTGGCCGGTGCCCGCTACGGCGCGCTCGGCGTCCTCGCCCCCTCCGGCGACCACCTGGAGCACTTCGTCACCGCCGGCCTGACCGAGGAGGAGCGCGCGGCCCTCGCCGGAACCGGGTTCCCGCACGGGCGCGGAGTGCTGGGCCACCTGATCCGCCACCCCGAGCCGCTGCGCGTGGACGACATCCCCTCCCACCCGGCCTCCGTCGGCTTCCCGCCGGGCCACCCGCCGATGCGCACCCTGCTGGGCGTGGCGGTCACCGTCCGCGGCGAGATCTACGGCGACCTCTACCTCTCCGAGCGCGCGGACGGCCGGCCGTTCGACCAGGACGACGAGGAGATCGTGCGCGCCCTCGCGGGCGCGGCCGGCATCGCCATCGACAACGCCCGCCTGTTCGGCCACCTGCGCGACAGCGCGGAGCAGTTCCAGCGGCTGCTGCTGCCCACGCTGCCGGACCTGCGCCCGTTCTCCGGGGCCGCGGTCTACCGCACCGCCGCCGAACCGGCCGGAGTCGGCGGCGACTGGTACGACGCCGCCGTCCTGCCCGACCAGGCCTGCGCCGCCGTCATCGGCGACGTCGTCGGGCACGACCTGTACGCCGCCGCCGCCATGGCCCAGGCCCGCAACATGCTGCGCGCCCTGCTGTACGACCGGGGGAGCCCTCCCAGCTCGGTGCTGACCCGGCCCGACCTCACCGTGCGCGCCATCACCGACCTGCCCGTCACCACCGCGTGCCTGGCCCGGATCGAACCCGCCGCCGACGGCTGGACCGTCCACTGGAGCACCGCCGGCCACCCGCCGCCCCTCGTCCTCACCCCCGACGGCCGAGCCCGGTACCTGGACGGCGAACCCGGCATCCCGCTGGGCATCGACCCCGAGCTCCACCGCCCCGACCACTCCGAGCCGCTGCCCGCGGGAAGCACCGTCGTCCTGTTCACCGACGGCCTCGTCGAACACCCCGACCATCCCATCGACCGCGGCCTGGACGCGCTCGCCGAGCTCGCCGCCGCCCACGCGGGCGAACCCCTGGACGATCTCGTCCGCTTCCTCGCCGACCACCACCCCAGCGACGGCCACGACGACATGGCCGTCCTCGCCATCCGCACCCCCGCCGAGGAGCGGACCGACCGGCGGCCGTAGTCCCGCCCCGGGGGCCGACGCCGCCCCCGCTACTTCAGCAGGAAGTCGTACACCGCCTGCCGTCCGGCCGGGTTCGCCGCCCGGTTCTGCACCGAGTGGGCCGCGCCCGGCACGATCACGATCTGCGGATGGTGCGCGAACTCGGCCTGTTGGAAGAGCAGTTCATAAGGCGTGGCCAGGTCCCGGTCGCCGCCGAGCAGCAGCACCGGCACGTCGGGCAGCATGCTGTGCGCCGGCGGGATCGGCGGGACGGGCTCGCGCGGCCAGTCCAGGCAGACCAGGAGGCTGCCGAGCCCGGTCGCGGTCGCCGGGTCGAACGGCCAGGTCTGCTCGGTGGTCAGCCGCTGCCGGGCGCGCTCCAGCGCGGCCGCCCGGCCCTCGACGGGGGTGTCCGTGGTGCCCCACGGGAAGTGCGAGTCGGCGCACAGGGTGGCGGAGTGCAGCCCCTGGCTGAGATCCTCGGCCGGGGCGGCGTCGACCTCCCGGTGGACGAGTTCGAAGAAGTCCTGGAGCTTCGCGGGCTGCCCGGCGGCGGCCTCGTGCAGGATTTCCGGGACCCCGCCGTAGTCCGGGTCGATGAACTCGTAGCCGGTGAGCGCACTCAGGATCTGCGCTCCGTTGCCGTACCGCCGAACGGTGGCGGCGAGGTCGGCGGCCGGGTCGGTGGTGCAGCCGGTGGCCCGGCAGACGGCCCGCAGGATCCGGGCGCTCGCGGGCAGCGCGGCCAGGTCGAGGGGGTCGAAACCCTGTGGCGGCGCCACCGAGTCGAGCACCAGCCGGGCCACGTGCGCCGGGTGGGCGAGCGCGTACCGCTTCGCGACGATGGTGCCGTAGGAGACGCCGTCCAGGGTCAGGCGCCGGTCGCCGAGGGCGCGGCGCAGCAGGTCGATGTCGGCGACGGTGTCGGCGGTGCTGTAGTGGCGGGCGTCGGTGCCGAGGGCGGTGGCGCAGTCGGTGACGGACTGCCTGCGCGGCAGGGCGAGGTCGGAGGAGCCCATGTCCTCCTGGAGGCCGGGGCATTGGAGCGCGTTCCGGCCGGTTCCGCGCTGGTCGTACATGACCAGGTGGTAGTCCTTGAGGACGGGCTCCAGCTTGCCCGCGATCTGCTTGATCGTCGGGACGCCGGGCTGGCCGGGGCCGCCGGTGAGGAACAGCAGGTCGCCCTTGGGCGCCTTGGTGTTGCCGGTGAAGGCGACCGCGAGGTCCAGGCTGCCGGGGGTGGCGCCGCTGTGGTCGAGCGGGACGGTGAGGGTCCCGCAGGTGAACTCGGGCGCGTCCGGGCAGGGTGCCTGCCCGGTGATCCCGCCGCCGGCCGGGGCTTCGCCGCCGGCCGAGGCACCGGCCTCAACTCCGGCTCCGGCCAACGCTCCGGCTCCGGTGGAGGCGAGGGCGGGGGTCGCCAGGGTGGTGCCGGCGACCACCGCGAAGGCGCCCGCCAGGGCGGCGATGCGGCCGCGTGTGCTCGTCATGTGTCGTCCTTCCGCTCGCACCGCGTCCGTACGGACACGGTCACGGAAGCAGCCTGCGCCCGGGGCGCGTCGATGGCGAGCGTTCGGGCGGGATCCGAGTGGGAACGAACCGTCAGGCCCCGGACGGCCCCGGAAGGCGGAGCGGCGCCCGCGTACGGGTGTTGCACCGTCTCGGGCAGGGCGATGCCGACGAGGTCCAGCGCCCCGCCGAGCATCGGCGCACTGTCGTCACTCAGTGTGATCAGCGTTTGGCGGACGTCGTGAGGCGGGGTGCGGCGGCCTGCGCCTAGCGTGGCGTTCCGGGGGCGATCCGAGTACTTCCGCGGGTCGGGCCGTCCGGGAACCGGAGGTCCGGTCCGCCCTCCAGAAGGCATGTGCACATGAAGCTTCGGGCATGTTCGAACGCGCTGGTGACCACCGCGCTGACCCTCGGTCTGGCCGCTGCCGCGTCCCCGGCCGGCGCGGCGGACCCGCCGCCGTTCCTGGACCGGCTGCACACCGTGTCCGCCGTCGCGTCCACTGTCCCCGAGAACGGCGACGTCAACCCGTACGGCACGTTCACCATCCAGGAGAGCGTCGGTGACCTGCACCGGGGCAACGTCCTGATCAGCAACTTCAACAACTCGGCCAACCTCCAGGGCACCGGCACCACCCTGGTCCAGGTGACCCCGGGCGGCAGCAGGACGACGTTCGCCACGATCGACCCGAACAACCTGCCCGGCCCCTGCCCCGGCGGGGTCGGCCTCACCACGGCGCTGACCGTCCTGCCCGGCGGCTGGGTCGTGGTCGGCAGCCTGCCCACCGCGGACGGCACGTCCGACACCGCCCAGGCCGGCTGCCTGCTGGTGCTCGACCGGCACGGAACCGTCCGGGAGACCATCGCGGGCGACGGCATCAACGGTCCGTGGGACATGACCGCCGTCAGCACCGGCAAGCGCAGCGAGCTGTTCGTCACCAACGTGCTCAACGGGACGGTCGCCGGCGGCGGTGCGGAGGTCGACCGGGGCACCGTCCTGCGGATCACCCTGTGCACCGAGGACGACCGGCCGCCGCAGCGGGTGGCCACCACCGAGATCGGCTCCGGGTTCCCCGAGCGGACGGACCCGGCGGCCCTGGTGGTCGGCCCGACCGGGGTCGGCCTCGGCCATGACGGCACGCTGTTCGTCGCCGACGCGGTGCTGAGCCGGATCACCGCGATCCCGCACGCGGTAGCCCGCACGGACAGCGCGGGCATCGGCCGGGTCGTCACCGAGGGCGGCGGCCTCAACGCCCCGCTGGGGCTGGCGATCGCACCCCGGGGTGACATCCTCACGGTCAACGGCGGGGACGGCAACATCGTCGAGACGACTCCCGAGGGGCGGCAGGTGGCGAGCAAGCAGATCAACAACGAGGGCACTCCGCCGGGCGCCGGCGCGCTCTTCGGTCTCGCGCTGGACCTCGACCGGGACGCCGTCTACTTCGTCAACGACGCGGACAACGCCCTCGACGTCCTGCACTGAGCGCGGGAACGGCGTGGGAACCAGGAGGAGCGGTGCACCGGCGGTGGTCGCGGCCGGTGCACCGCGGCCCGCCGGTGGCGGGTGGATCGGGCGCCTCCCCGGATCGCGCGCCTCCTGGGAACCGGCGTCTCCGTCGGTATTGTGCGGTTCCGGAAAACCGCGGACGAATACCGGAGGGGACTGCTGTGTGTGATGAAGTAGAACGTCGTATCTTCTCAATGTTTGATTCGGATAACGATCAGATCGTTTCCCGGTCGGAATATCTCTCGCGGGTGGACCGGGTGGTTACGGCCCTGGCTCCCGTGCGCGGCGCCGAAGTCGTGGCCCAGGAAAATCGTTGATCGAACCCGAATTCAACAGGAGAAAATCCAGCTCATGAAACCCGTACTCGTCGGCGCCGCACTCACCGCCGTGGCACTCCTCGAAGCGGCCATTCCGGCCGGCGCCGCCTCCGCCGATCCCGAGGTCGACGCCACCTGCGTGCGCACCCTCCACGGCACCTTCGACACCCCCGTCGACCCCGGCGGCGGCAACGCACCCCAGGCCGACACCTTGCACATGACCGGCACCGTGAAGTGCGTCGACCCGGCAGGCCGGCCCGTTGCCGCCGGGACCGTCGACCACACCGTCACCCTGCCGCGCACCGAATGCACCGGCGACGAGCACGGCGACACCTCGGCCACCCGCGTCACCTGGGCGGACGGCGCCGTCTCCACGCTCAGGTTCGACCGCGTCGACGTCGTCAAGGCCTACGGGACCGCCTCGCTGGTCGCCGCCGGCAGGGTCACCTCCGACAGCGCGCGATTCGCCGGTGACACGCTGAGCGGTACGGGCACCAGCATCAGCACCGGGTGCGGCACCATGGCCGGCGCCCGCACCGTCGACTCCACGACGGTGATCCGCCTGTCCCACCGGCCGGGGCCGGCAACCGGCTGACGCACCGGACACCGGGCCGGGGTCGTCGGCGCGAGGGCCGTGAACAAGAGCTCTCCCGTCGGCGCGCGGCCGCCTTCTCCGGCGGTCGCACCACGAGCCGACGGCGGACGCGGAGTTGACGTGGTGGCACCGCAGGGGCTGACGGCACCCGTGCCGCCGTGTTCCGGGACACCGGTCGCCGTGGGCACCCCGTTCGGGTGTGCGCGTCAACGACGCGTCAACGACGCGTCAGCAGCGCGTCGGTGGGCGTCAGGGGTTCGTCAGGGGTTCGTCAGGGAGGGTGAACGCGCTTGCCCCGGGCCCGCGGGCGGGCTTTGATGGAGCACATGCACCGCTCGACACGCCACCACGACCGCCCGCCGCATAGCCGGCCGCGGATCGTCGCTGTCGCGGTCGCCACCGCCGTCCGGTAGGACCGAGCCGCTTCCCGCTCTCCGCCGGCCGCGGGGCACGGGTTTCGGTGTCCTCCACCGGTTCCGTGCCGATCGCCGCCGCCCGTTCCTCGGCCCCGACCGGCTCCGAGGGGCGGGGGACGGGCGGCATCCTCTCATCGCACCACACCTTTCCCGCACCGGCGGCCCCGGGAGCGAGCGGCCTCGTGCCGCGCAACTCCCGCGCCCCGCCGGTGCCTTCCACCCTTGGATGGGTCATGTCCGACACTGTGCTGTCCGCCCGCACCGCCCTCGTCACCGGTGCCTCCTCCGGGATCGGTTGGGAGACCGCCCGGCTGCTCGCCGGGCACGGTGCGACCGTGCTCGTGCACGCCCGGACCGCCGCCGAGGCGGCGGACGCCGTCGAGCGGCTGGTCGCCGCGGGCGCCCGGCGGAACCAACTCGTCGAACTGGCGGCCGACTTCACCCACCTCGCCGAGGTCGCGGCGCTGGCGGGCACGGTCGTGAAGCACTACCCGGCGCTGGACCTGCTGGTGAACAACGCCGCCGCGATGGCGCCCGAGCGCTGCACCCTGACCGGCGACGGCAACGAGGTCTCGCTCCAGGTCAACTTCCTGGCCGCGCACCTGCTGGCGAGGCTGCTGCGCGCCCCGCTCTCGGCGGCCGGCGACGCCCGGATCGTCAACGTCTCCTCCTCGCTGCACCGCACCGCCTCGATGAACTGGTCGGACCCGCACCGGACGAAGAGGTACTCGCGGGTCGCCGCGTACGCGCAGTCGCAGCTGGCGCTCACCATGGCGACCGCCGGGATGGCCCCGGCCGGCTCCGGCATCACCGCCGTCAGCCTCGACCCGGGCCAGTGCGCCACCGCGCTGCTGCCGCTGTACGGGCGCACCGGCGCGCCGGCGGCGGAGGGGGCGGCGGCCGTGGTGCGGCTCTGCCTGCCGGGGACGGTCGTGGCCAACGGCGCCTACTTCGACGGCGATGCGGTCGCGCCCGTGGCGCCGGCCGTCCAGGAGGAGCGCTCGCTGAAGCGCCTGGCCAAGCTCGCCGACCAGCTGGCCGGCCGGGCCGCCTGAACCGCCGGCACCCCACGGACCGGGAGGAGGGGCACGATGTCCAAGCGCGCCCGCGAGAAGAGGGCCCGGCGGAGGAAGAGGGCCAACCACGGCCGGAAGAGCGGGCGTTGACCCGATGGACCCACCCGGTGCCGCGTGCGACCGGCACCGGGTGCACCCATTGAGGCCCCCGGGGCTCGGGCGCTCCCGGAAGGTGATCGGCGTGCGGACCTGTGACGGGTCCGGCGAACAGCAGCGGACGATCACCGGCCGAGGCGCCGCCAATGCTTTGTCAAGACCGAGCCGCTGACAGGGCTGCGGCCGTCCCCGGCCGCAGCTGCGGAGAACCCTCAGGCTCCGTGCCCCCGGGCGGACGCGATGGCCGCCCGTACCGTTTCCAGCAGGGCTTCCAGGCCCTGCGCCCGCTGCCATTCCTCGGCCGACAGGTGCCAGGTGTGCTGCGTCGCCGGGGCCTCGGGCGAACCGGCGACGACCTCGACGGTCCGCCTCCCCTTCCGGTCGGGGCCCGTGACCCGCAGGTCCGTGTTCCGGATGTGGAACCGCTTCGGACAGCTCCCGAAGACCTCCAGGATCCGGCCGTCGAACGTGTAGAACTCTCTGCCTGCCCTGGCCGTGATCTCGTCGGTCATGGGGCGACGCTACAGGCGGGACCCGCGGCTGTCAGGCCCCCCGTCCGGCGGCAGTTCCGTCACCGCTCCGGCCGCGGGGCGTGTCACGTGATCCAGGTACCGCCGCTCCGGCACCGGATCTTCGTGACTGTCCGTGACCATCGCGGCTCGGCAAGATCTACCTCACCGAACGGAACGCCGGCAGGAAGGCGGACCGGACAGGTGGCGGCGGCGACGCCCCCCTGGCCGCCCGCACCCGTACCGCGTTGTGCCGGTCCGCCTGACGCTTCCTCCGAACTCGTCCGAAAGCAGCCCATCATGAGCGCCGTTAGCGCCCGCCTGAAGAAGTCCGCCACCGCCACCGCCCTGGCCGTCAGCCTCCTCGCCGGGGCCGGTACGGCTCTGGTCGCGGCCCCGACCCCGGCCGCCGCGGCCGACTGCGCCGGCAAGGACGGCGTCGGGGGCGGCAACTGCACCAGCGCCCTGATCGGCGCCGTCGCCGACACCGTCAAGTTCGTCCTCGGTGCGGCCAACCAGGCGAAGATGGAGAACGCCCAGTTCACCCAGGCCCTGGTCTCCAAGCTGAGCAGTGCCGCGCCCGGCTACAACGTCCTCGTCTTCAAGTACGACGGGACGGACGCCTTCGACACCAAGTGGTTCAAGAACGACTACTCGGCGAACATGCGGGGGGTGATGTTCGAGGACGACGTCAAGCTGGAGCACCACGACAAGGAGGGCGGGCCGCAGGGCTACGACGACTTCAAGGTCTGGGTCTTCGCGGGCGAGTCGACCTTCGTCAACTACGGTGACGGCGGCTTCATGAACTGGGCCTTCATCGGCCATGACTCGGACACCAGCGGCCGTGGGGGCCGGATCATCCACTTCCCGGCCCGGGTGGTGCCGGGGTCCTCCAGCGGCTCCACCCCTCCGCCCGGAACCCCCTCGACGCCCCAGGTGCCGATCGGAGGCCAGATCATCACCGTCCCCGCGATCCCCATCAGCAGCCCGGAGACCCCCGGCATCCCCGCGCACGAGACCGGCGACACCGGGAGCAGCATCCCCGGCGGCCACATCCGGATGGGCTTCGGTGTCGCCGACTCGGGCGCCGCCCAGTTGGGCGGCACGCTGCACCCGAGCGTCAGGAACGGCAGGGCGCCCGCCGCCAACGGTTCCGCGAGCGGTACCCCGGTCACCGCCGCCACCAGCACCGCCGCCAAGTCCACCGGCTGGGTCTTCACCCAGGACGCCGGCGGGCTCTACAAGATCACCAACGCCGTCACCGGCCTGGCCCTCACCGAGAACACCAAGAGCTACCTGGCCGAGGCGCGCCCCTGGACGGGCTCCGCCGCCCAGAAGTGGGAGGTCTTCGCGTTCGGCGACGGCGAGTACCAGATCCGCGTCAGCACCGACGACTGCCTCACCTACGACGAGGACAACAAGGCCCTCGGGGTCTGGACCTGCACCAACGACTGGAACCAGCGCTGGACGATCAAGCCCTGACCGTCCCTCGCCCGACCCCGCCCCCTCGCCCGACCCCGCCCCCTCGCCCGACCCCGCCCCCTCGCCCGAGCCCGCCCCTGCCTCCGCCCCTGCCTCCGCCCCTGACTCCGCCCCCGCCGGGACCCGCCGGCGGGGGCGGGCCCGTGTCCGGCCCGACGTCGCGCACGCGCCCCGGGGCCGCGTCACGAGACGGGGAGGCCGTGGCCGTGGGTGAAGGCGAACAGCGCCAACTGCATGCGGGTGGTGGCGCCGGTCTTGCTGCGGATCCGTCGGAGGTAGGTGTCGACGGTGTGCGGGCTGAGCTGGAGGCGGCGCGCGATGGTGTCGTAGGTGGCTCCTCGGGCCAGCAGCTCCAGCACCTCCACCTCCCGGCGGCTCAGGGCGGGGGCGGCGGTGGCGGGTCGGGACATCGGGGCACTCTCCTGGCTGAGGGGACGTCGGACGGGAGCGGCAGTCACGGCGACCGCTCAGTAGATGGGCTGGCAGCCGGGGGTCGTGCACGCGCCGCCCCACGAGGTGTCGTCCGCGTGAACGTTGCGGGCCGCCGTCGCGTGGTCCTGCGGAACGGCGAGCGCGGCGGGGGCGCTGATCCCGAGAAGTGCCGCGAGCAGTACGGCGGCGGTGATGAAACGCTTCATGGAGTCCTCCTGGAGGGAACCTCGATGGTCCGCCGAGCGGGTCCCGGCCTGTGATCTAGCATGTCGCCGAGATGATCACGCGCCTACGGGCCGACCACCTCACCAAGCTGGGTGGCAGCAAAGTGACTGGGGGATGTACATGGACATTTCCGGTGAACCGGACGATCGGGCGGGCGGAACGGAACCCGATCAGGTCGACGTGGCGGTCTACTCCTGGGTACTGGAACACCACCGGCTCGAACCCGAGGCCATCGCCGCAGACTTGGGACTGGACCCGGACCGGGCAGCCGCCTCGGTACGCCGGCTGAGCGCCCTGCGCCTGGTGTACCCGGATCCGCAGGACCCGGCGGCGGGCTACGCCGTCGCACCGGAGGCCGCGATGGCCCGGCTCGCCGCCCCCGCCGAGGCCCGGATCCGCCGCGAGCAGGAGGAGCTGGCCAGGGGACAGGCCCGACTCGTCGGCTTCTTCCCCCACTACCAGCGCGGCGGACGGGCGGCCGGCGCCGGTGAGGGGGTCGAGGTCATCAGCAGCCTTCAGGAGGTACGGGCGGCACTCGACCGGGCCTCGGACAGCTGCCGGAGCGAGGTGCTGGCCAGCCAGCCCGGCGGCGGAAGCCGCGTGCCGGCGGCCATGGAGGAAGCCCTCGGCCGTGACCGTGCGCTGCTCGCCCGCGGGGTGCGGATGCGCACGCTCTACCACCACACCGCACGCTTCAACGGCCCCAGCCAGGCGTACGTGGAAGCGGCCTCGCCGCTCGGCGGCGAGTACCGCACCGTCCACGAGCTGTTCGGCCGCATCATCGTCTTCGACCGCGAACTCGCCTTCATCCCCGCGAGCGACGGCTCCTGGGGCGCGGTGGCGGTCCGTCAGGAGTCACTGGTCGCCTACCTGTGCGAGATCTTCGAACAGTCCTGGTCGTGTGCCAGGCCGTTCTCCGCCGCCACCGCGGACGGTCTGGAGCAGGTCTCCCAGGAGATCGACCGGACCATCCTGCGGCTGCTCGCCGCCGGGCTCAAGGACGAGACGATCGCCCGCCGCCTCGGGATGTCCCTGCGCACCGCGCGGCGTCACATCGCCGACATCATGGGTCAGTTGGACGCCGAGAGTCGGTTCCAGGCGGGTGTGGCCGCCGCCCGTACCGGGCTGCTGGGCGAGTAGCGGCACCCCGGGAGACAGGGGTACGGGGGCGGCCGGGTCACGCGGGCGGCAGGGTCACGCGAGCCCGGGACCGGAGGCCCGGGACCGGGTTCGCGTGACTGTCCCGGCGCCACCACCGGAATCCATGATGGAGCCCGGCGAAGGGAAGCCTCCCGTCGCGAGGCTCCGGAACGGGGGACGACGGTGCAGTGGGGGCAGGACGATCAGGAGAACGAACCGGTCGACGAGAGCGGCTACCTCCGGGAACTCGCCGCGTTCCTCTCGGCCCGGTCCGGTGGAGGACCGGCCGTCCTGTGGACGGACTACGAGCCCCCCGTCACCGGCGACCCGTCCACGGCGGAGGCCGCGGCAGCCCTCGCCACCGGGCTGAGCACACTGCTGGGCGTCACCGTCCGGATCCTCCCTCAGGACCCCGCGGACCCGCACGCGGCGCAGATGCGACAGGCCGGTTCGGAGGAGCTCCTGGTACTCCAGCTGTCCTCCGTCACCGACATCCTGGTCGGTGCGCCGTCCGCCTCGACGGATACGATCCCCGGTCCGATCGGCTCCACCGGCTCCACCGCCTCGACCGACGCGCACCGGGTGCCGCTGGCGGTCCGACTGCGGGGCGGCCAGGCGCTCTTCGTCCCGCGCCGTTCGACCTGCACGCTGCTGCCCGAGCCGGGCTCACGGCATGCGGTGCTTCAGATCCCGACACCGCGGACCGGGCCGCGGGCCCGTCCCGGGAGAGGCCCCGGGCCCGGCGTCGGCCGGTAGCCACCGGGGTGGTCCCGTTGCGGCTCCGGTCCGGAGCCGCACCGGCCCGGCGACGGACTACCGGTTGCCCAGGGGGCCCGGGTAGAGGTACTCCTCGGCCGGGAGCGTGGTCCCGTGGGCCCAGGCGTCGAAGAAGCCCTTGAGGTCCTTGCCCGACACCCGCGCGGCCAGCGCCTCGAACTGCGGGAACGAGGCGTTGCCGTAGGCGTGGTCGGCGGTCCAGCGGCGCAGGGTGGCGAAGAACGCGTCGTCGCCGACGGTGCGCCGCAGGGCGTGCAGCATCAGGGAGCCCTTGAAGTACAGGGCGGGGGCGAGCTCCTTGCCCTTCCCGGGGTCGTACAGCTTCGTGGACCAGAACGAGGGGTTGTCCTTGTTCTCGGCGACCACGTGGGGGTAGAAGCCCTTGTCGAGGTCGGCGCCGTTGTGCTCCTCCCACAGCTGGTTGGCGTACTGGGCGAAGCACTCGGCGATGCAGCCGTCGCGCCAGTCGGTGAACGAGACGCTGTTGCCGAACCACTGGTGGGCGCTCTCGTGGACCACCCCTTCGTCGTAGAGGGCCCCGATGTACGTCGGCCGGCTCTGGGTCTCCAGAGCCGCCGCACCGCGTCCGGGATTCTCGGACTCGCCGACCACGATCGCGCCCGCCGAGGAGAACGGGTACGGGCCGAACTTCGAGGCCAGGAAGGCCAGGACGTCCGGTTGCGCGGCCTCCGTGGCCGCGTCGATCGGGACGTCCGGGCTGTACGCCGTGATGACGGGCTTGCCGTCGGGCAACTGCGTCCGGTGGACGGTGAACCGGTCGACGGCGACCGTGGCGAGGTACGTCGCCATCGGCCGGTCCTCCCGCCAGCGGAACGTCGTCGTGCCGTTGGCGGTGGTGGTCGGCCCCGGCAGGCCGTTGCCGATGGCGGTCCAGCCGTCGGGGACGGTCGCCGTGAGGGCGAAGGTCGCCTTGTCGGACGGGTGGTCGTTCGACGGGTACCACGAGGTCGCGGAGTGCGGTTCGCCCGACACGTTCGCGCCGCCGTTCCTCAGGGTGTGCCAGCCCTCGGCGTCGGGCGTGCCGGCGTACGTCACCCGGACGGCGAACGTGGCGCCCCGGGCGACCCGCTGGGCCGGGACGACGACCAGCTTGTGCTCGCCGGAGCGCGAGAAGGACCGCGCCGGCGTGCCGTTCACGGTGACCGAGGCGACCGTGAAGCCCTTCAGGTCCAGGCTGAAGCGGTCCAGCGCCCGGACGGCCCGGGCGGTGACGGTCGTGTCGCCGTCCAGGTGGTCCGTGCGTGCCGGGTCGTAGGCGATCCGGACGTCGTAGTGCCCCACGTCGTAGCCGGAGTCGCCGTCGTCGGGGAAGTACGGGTCCCCGAGGCCCGCCGCGGAGGCGGGCAGGGCTGTCAGGGCGACGCCGAGGGCGGTCGCGGTCGCCAGCGCGGCGGCGGTCCGGCGGCGGGTGGTCGGTGTTGCGGGCATCCGTGTCTCCTGCGGGGTGTCGGGTGGTCAGGGCCGGGCGGTGGCAGGGGTGGTGGCGGCGAGCTGCCACACCACGCCGATCAGGGCGTTGGTGCTGGTGGTCTGCGTCGCCGGGTCGACGTTGGCGAGGTTGTCGCAGGCATCGTGGATGCAGTCGGAGATGCCGGTGCTGAAGCCGGAGGACGGGATGCCGGCCTTGCCGAACGACTCGTTGTCCGACCCGCCCACGCCGATGTCGAAGGTGGCGAGCCCCCGGGCGGCGAACCACGACTCGAAGACCTGCCCGGCCGCGCTGTCGGCCTGCTGACCGTCCTTCACCACGAGCCACTGCTGGGTGTTCCGGCTGCCGGTCTGGTCGAAGTTGAGGTACAGGTCGACCGCCTTGCGGTCGGCGTCGGACAGGCCACGGACGTAGTCGGCGGAACCGACCAGCCCGGCCTCCTCGGCCCCCCACCAGGCGAACCGCAGGTGCCGGGCGGGCTTCAACCGGGCCTTGGCCACCTGGAGGGCGGTGGTCAGCACCGTGGCCGACCCGGACCCGTTGTCGTTGATCCCCGGGCCCTGCTTGACGCTGTCCAGGTGGGCGCCGGAGAGCAGCACGTGGTTCGGGTCGCCGCCGGGCCAGTCGGCGATCAGGTTGTAGCCGGTCGCGCCGTCGTGCGAGAAGCGGCGCACTTCGGTGCGGAAACCGGCCCGGTCCAGCGCGTGGCGCACGTACGCCAGTGACTCCGCGTACCCGCGGGTGCCGTGCGCGCGGTTGCCGCCGTTGCGATCGGCGATCTGCTGCAGGGCCCGCAGGTGCGGCATCACGTCCTCCTCCGCGACGGTCGGCGCGGTGGCGGGCGCGGTGGCGGGACCGGAGGGGACCTCGGTGGCCGCCGTGGCGGCGGAGGGGACCGCGGACAGGACCAGGGCCACGCCGAGGACGCCGGCGGCGAGGGACAGCGGACGGGAGGACGGCTTCGGGGACGGCTTCACGAGGGGCCTCTCGGGAGGGGACCGGGGCACTCGGCCCCGGCGGACCCCGCCACACTCTCCGCCCGGTGTCAGGAAGTTGTCAGGAAGCAGTCGGAAAGCGGTGGTGACATGGGCGGACACGGTCGGGAAACGGTGACCGGACGGCGCTTTACGATCATCCGTATGTGCGCACATGTGGTGGTTGCCGAGGACGATCCCAAACAGGCCGACCTCATCCGCTTGTACCTGGAACGCGAAGGCCACCGCGTCGACGTCGTCCACGACGGCCGGGCCGCCCTGGAGCGGGCCCGCCTCGGATCGGTGCAACTCCTCGTCCTCGACGTGATGATGCCGGTCCTGGACGGCCTGGACGTGTGCCGAACCCTGCGCGCCGAGTCCCCCCTGCCGGTGCTGATGCTGACCGCCCGCACCGCCGAGGAGGACCTCCTGCTCGGACTCGACCTCGGCGCCGACGACTACCTCACCAAGCCCTACAGCCCCCGGGAACTGGTCGCCCGGGTCCGCGCCCTGCTGCGCCGCGGCTCCCGGCCGGCCCCGGCCCGGGACACCCACGGCGGCCGGGACGCCCAGGACGCCTCCGGGCCGCAGGCCGTCCTGCGGGTCGGACCGCTCACCGTCGACCCGCTGCGCCACGAGGTCACCGCCCACGGCCGTCGGATCGGCTGCACACCCGCCGAGTTCCGGCTGCTGGAGGTGCTGGCCGGCCAGCCGGGCCGGGTCTTCACCCGCGCCCAGCTGCTGGAACACCTGCACGGCATCGACCGCTACATCACCACCCGCACCGTCGACACCCACGTGATGAACCTGCGCCGCAAGATCGAACCGGATGCGCGCCGCCCCGTCGCCCTCCTGACGGTGTACGGCATCGGCTACAAGCTCGCGGAGGAGCCGCCCGGTGCGTCCTGACACCCCGCTGCGCCGCAGCCTGACGGTCCGGCTGCTCGCGCTCTCCGCCCTGGTCTCCCTCTGCTCCATCGCCGCGACCGCCTGGCTGGCCGCCCGCACGACCACCGGCGCGATCGAGCGGGAGCAGACCCGGGTCCTCGTGGACCACACCCGGATCTACGACGAACTGCTCGGCTACGCCGCGACCCACGCCGACTGGAGCGGGGCGCAGGAGACCGTTCGGCGGCTCGCGGACGCCACCGGGCGCCGCATCGTCCTGGCGACGCCGCGCTTCGAACCGGTCGTGGACTCGGCGGCCGGGGCGGGTGCGGCTCCTGCGCCCGAGAGCGGTCCCGCGTCGACGGCCGGTGAGCGGACGGCCCTGCCCCGTACGCCCACCGCCACCGTGGACCCGCTCGCCGTCGACATCGCCATGCTGCCCGGCGCACCGAGCGACCGGATCGACGCCCGCGCGGCGGGACCGTTCCGGCCGACCGCCGCCGAGCACGCGACCCTGCGGGCCGCCCTGCTGCGGCAGGCGGACTGCCTGCGGTCGGCGCTCGGCATCGAGGCGACCGTCACCGACGACCTCGCCGGGCGGCCGCGGCTGCGGACCACCGACGACCGCGCCGACGGTGTGCGCTGCGCGTCCCCCGTGGTGATGGCGGCCCCGACCGACACCGAGCGCGCCGCCCTCACCGACCTCACCGCGCTGGTCAACGCCTGCCTGGCCCGCCGGCAGGCCGGTCCCGTCACCCTGTCCCTGGGGCCGGACGGGATCCCGGCAGGGCCGGCGCCGCAGGACCGGGCGATGTCCGCCTGCCTGACCAACGCCCGCCGGCAGCAGCTCGTCCAGTACGTGGCACCGCCCGTGCTGCTGTTCGTCGACACCCCGGTGACCGCCCCGAAGGGCACCGGCGCCGGAGCCGGGGGCGAGGCCCCCACGGCGGTCTCCGCGTCGATCCCCGCCCACCCCGGACGGGTCGCCGAGGTCGCGGCCCTGGTGCTGTCGGTGACCGTGGCGGTCACGGTGACGGTCGGCCTGCGGCTCTCCCGGCCGCTGCACGCCCTCACCCACGCCGCCCGGCGGATGGCCGACGGGGACCTCTCGGCCCGGGTCGACGTGACCGGCCGCGACGAGATCGCCGGACTCGCCGCCGCCTTCAACGCGATGGCGGAACGGCGCGGGCAGCTGGAGGACCTGCGCAAGGCGATGGTGGGCGACATCGCGCACGAGCTGCGCACCCCGCTGAGCAACATCCGCGGCTGGCTGGAGGCCGTCGAGGACGGCGTCGCCACCGCGGACCGGGCGCTGACGGGCTCGCTGCTCGAAGAGGCCCTGCTGCTCCAGCACCTCATCGACGACCTGAAGGACCTGGCCGCCGCCGACGCGGGCGAACTGGCCCTGTACCGCGAACCCGTGGACGTCGAGGACCTGTTGGCGCAGGTCGCCACCGCGCACGGAGCCCGGGCCCGGGCGTCCGGAGTGGCCCTGGCGCTGGCCGTCGAGCCTTCCCGGGACGCGTCGTCCGGGAGCGCGCCGGACGGGACCGCGTCGTCCCGGAACATGTCGTCCGGGACCGCGCCGGACGGCTCGGCGGCCGGCGCCGAGCTGTTCGCCGACCCGGTGCGCCTGCGCCAGGCCCTCGGCAACCTGGTCGCCAACGCGGTCCGGCACACCCCGGCGGGCGGCACGGTCACCCTGCGGGCCCGCACCGACGCCGACGCCGTCCTCATCGAGGTCGCCGACACCGGCAGCGGCATCGCCGAGGCGGACCTGCCGCTGGTGTTCGAGCGCTTCTGGCGGGCGGAGAAGTCCCGCAGCCGTCGGACCGGCGGCAGCGGTCTCGGCCTCGCCATCGTCCGCAAGCTCGCCGAGGTCCACGACGGCAGCGTCCGGGTGGCCAGTACCCCCGGCAGGGGCTCGGTGTTCACCGTGCGCCTGCCGCTGGCCCCGACAGCGGCGTCGGGGCCGACGGGCCGGGGCCGGAAGGAGCCGGGGGTGACGGCCTCGCCGCGCCCGGGGGTGTCGAGCCGCTCGTAGCCGCCCCGGCTGCCCCGCCGCCGCCCGCCGCCCGCGGGGTCAGACGACGGTGAGCAGCGTGCCCTCGTACGCGAGCCACTGGGCGAAGGCGTGCAGTCCCTTGGCATGTCCGGTCGCCGGTGTCCAGCCGGGTGGGCGGGGGCCGTCCGGGAACGCCGGCCGGGGGGTGGGGGCTCCGGGCGCCGGTGGGTCGGTCCGGACCGGCACCGGGCGGACGGCGCTGTGCACGGCGTGCGCCAACTCGCCGAGCGTGGCGGGCTTTTCGCCAGCGACGGTCAGGGCGCGGGCGGTGGGCCGGGTGCGCAGTACGGCCAGCACGGCGTCGGCCAGGTCGTCCGTGTAGACGGGGTGCACCTCGGTGTCGGGGCCCTCCTGGACGACCACCGGCCGGCTGCGCAGGGCGTCCCACACCATGCGGCCGATGAGGGTGTCCCGGGAGCAGCCGGGGCCGTACACCTCGTCCACGGCCAGGGTGTACGGCCGGGGGTCGTCGGGCAGGTGGATCCTCAGTTCCCGGGCCGGGGCTCCCGCGCGCAGGCCGGTCAGGTCGAGGACGGCGTCGGGCGCCGCGTCGCCGGTGAGGTCGGCCAGTCTGCGTGCGAGGTGCTCGCCGAGCGGTGTGGCGCCGCCGCGCAGGGTGAGGCCGGCGGGCTGCCGGGGCCGGCGGCGGGCCGGGCGGTCGGCGGCCTCGTGTCCGGCGGCCAGTGCGCGTCGTGCCACGGCGGCCAGGGCCTCGCGGCGTTCGGCGAGGTGTTCCTCGGTGCTGGTGTTGCTGATGCCGCCGGGCCCGATCGTCGCGATCGCCTCGGCGTACACCTCGGCCCGTACCGCGGGCGCGGAGCCGTCGACGTCCAGGCCGAGGCGGGCGGCCTCGTGGCCCATGGCGAGGGCCGTGAGCCAGGTCCCGCGGACGTCCGGCGCGTCCGGCTCCGGCCCGGGCGGCGCGAACATCGTGCGGGGCAGGCCGAGGCCGTGCAGGTACTGCTCGCAGTCCAGGTGCAGCCAGCGTTCGGGGCCCGGCCCGGTGACCCGCACCGCGCAGCGGGCGACGCCGTACTTGAGGAACGGCAGGACCGTCAGGCCGGTCAGCCGGTTCCCCTCGTCGCCGGGCCGGTCGCCGGGCAGGAAGCAGACCGAACGGCGCGGCCCCCGGAAGGCGTTGCCCGAGATCGAGCCGCGGTCCTGGTGCTCGGCGAGGTTGGGGACGGAGACGTAGCGGGGGACGCCGGCGTCCCGGAGGTAGCGGTGCATCAGGATGTCGTCGGGCCAGCCGCCGAGGCGCTCGCGGCCGTAGCGGACGAAGCCCTCGGCGACGGCCCGGGGGAGCACGATCGCGACGCACGGGAAGTACTCGTTGACCGCGCCGATCCAGCGGGCGCCGGCCATGGCGCCGAAGCGGGCCGCGGCCCCGTTGCGGGAGTCCCACAGGGCGAACAGGGCCAGTGCCGCGTCCGGCATCGCGTCGACGGCGAGGCGGACCCGTTCGAAGAACGTTTCGGACAACAGCATGTCGTCCTGGACGACCAGTTGGTGGGTTGCGCCGTCCTCGACGGCCTCCCAGGCGGCGAGTGCCGTGCGCAGCACCGAGGGGGTGCCGGTGGGGTCCGGGTCCATGACGACGCGCAGCGCGCCCGGGGGCGCCGCCAGGGCCATCCGCTCGGCGGCCCGCCGGCGCTTCGGGTGGGTCATGACCACCCCGCTGAGCTGATGGAGCGTCATCTCATTTCCCTGTCTCTGTTGGGGCGTAAGGGACTTGGTGGATCCACTGGAGCGATCGGATACTGCGGGTGCCACCGGTTCCGGACAGTACGGATCGCGCCGAGGGCTGGCAAGAGTGCCGAATTCGCACTGGCGGAGCGGTTGGAGATCCACGGATGCTGGGCTGGCACGCCACCTTCCGTGTGAAGCCTGTGGCTGTGTGTGAGTGCGCATCGAGTTCGCCGTCTCCACGGAAAGGGACACACATGTCCGCTGGATCGCACGCGCCATCGAACGAAGCCGGAGCCGACGGGGGCGAGAGCGTCGAGGCCCGGCTGGAGAAACTGCGCGACGCCCGCGTCGTCGTGACGGGGGGTGGGGGCCTGGTGGGCAGCCGGCTCAGCGCCCTGCTGTGCCGGGCCGGTGCCGAGGTGGCCGTCCTGGACCGGATGGACGCCTACCCCGAGTCCGGGCACGCGGTCTTCGGGGTGGAGGGGAGCGGGGCCCGGCTGGTCGTCGGCGACGTGTGCGACCGCGACACGGTCGCCGGGCTGGTCCGGGAGGCCGACTTCGTGGTCCACGCCGCCGCCTACGCGGACGTGGCCGCCTGCACCCGGAATCCCGGCATCGCCTTCCGGGCCAATGTGCAGGGCACCCAGGTCGTCCTGGAGGAGGCGGCCCGGGCACGGGTCCGCCGCCTGGTGCTGGTCTCGTCCGCGTCCGTGTACGGCGACGGCCCCGCCGACTCGCCCGGCCCGCACGTGTTCCACGAGGACCAGCCGCTGTTCCCGCTGTCGGTGTACGCGAACGGCAAGCTGTGGGCGGAGCACCAGACCCGGCTGCTGCTCGGGGCGTCGTCGGGGTGCGAGCACGCGATCGTCCGGTACTTCTCGGTGTACGGGGAGCCGCAGATCCCCAAGCCGGGCAGCCACTCCTGGATGGTCCCGTGGCTGTCCCTGCAGGCCCGGCTCGGCCGTCCCATGCGCCTGAACGGGGGCGGCGTCCAGGTGCGCGACCTGGTCCACGTCGAGGACGTGGCCGAGGCGACGGCGCTGGCGCTCGTGGAGGAGGGGATGGCGGGCCGGACGGTGAACGTGGGGACGGGCCGCCCGACGTCCGTCCGGGAGGTCGCGGACCTGCTCACCCCCTACTTCCCGGGGGCGCGCCGGATCGTCACCCCGCGTCCCGAGGGCGATCCGCTCGGGGGCTACGCCTCCACGGAGCGGTGCCGGGAGCTGCTGCGCTGGCGGGCCCGGATCGACGTGGCGCAGGGCGTGGACCGGTACGTGCGGTGGCTGGAGTCGACACCCGAGGCGGTGCCGCGCTGGCTGGTGGAGGAGAACGCGTGACAGTCTGTGGCCCCGTGGACGTCCGCCGTGGGGCGGGCCGCGAAGGAGGCGGTGCGGGCATGGGTTACGTCGGGTCGTACACCTGGTCACTGCGTCAGAAGGTGGGCGGCAGAAAGCTGTTGATGCCGGGGGCCCAGGTCCTGCTGCTCGACGCGGCCGGCCGGGGGCTGTTCCAGCAGCGGGTCGACAACGGCGTGTGGGAGCTGCCGGCGGGCGCCTGCGAGGAGGACGGGGGCTTCGCCGACGCGGCCGTCCGGGAGGTGGCGGAGGAGACCGGGCTGCGGGTGGAGAAGGAGGACCTGGTCGCGTTCGGGTCGCTGTCCGATCCGGCCGTGCACACCCTGACCTATCCGAACGGGGACGTCACCCACTGCTTCGCGCTGTGCTTCGTGGCCCGGCGCTGGTCGGGGGAGCTCGCCCCGGGGGCGGACGAGGTGCGCCGGGCGGAGTTCCGGCGCCTCGACGATCCGCCGGGGCCGCTGCACCCGCCCACGGCGGTGGTGCTGTCGATGTACCGGGCGTTCGTCGCCGAGGGGAGGTTCCAGGCCGGATGAGCGAGGAGCACCGGATCAGCGAAGAGCGCCGGACGAGCGAAGAGCATCCGATCCGCGCCGCGGTGCCGTGCCGGGCGTGCCTGTCGGGGGAGGACCTGGACTGGCTGGGGGCGGGCCGATCGGTCAGCCTCGCCCTCGACCTGCCGACCACGGTCGAGGTGCTGCCGGGGGCGACGGCCGGCGCGGAGACCGCCGGAGACTGGCCGGCCGAGGTGTGGACCTTCCTGCGCGCCCGGCTCCCCGGGCTGGCCCCCGCCCCGCCGCCGGTGCGCGTCCGCAGCGAGGCGCCCCCCGCGAGCGGGCTGTCCTCGTCCACCGCGCTGATCGTGGCGCTGTTCCGGGCCTTCGCCGAGGCCGGGGCGCCGGCCGGCGAGCGGGTGCCGGAGCGCTCGATCGTCCAGTGGGCGTACGAGTTCGAGTTCGCCCGGTTCAACGGCGGCGGCATGGACCACCTCGCCGTGGCCGAGGGCGGCGCGCTGCTGATCGACGGCCGGGAGCGCGGGCTGCCGGTCGTCAGGGAGCGGCTGGAGTTCCCGGACGACTGGCGGGTGGTCGTGGTGGATTCGGGCACCCGGAAGAACACCGGCGACCACATCCGTACGGTGCGGGCGCAGCTCGCGGCCGGCGATCCCGCGCTCGCGGCGTACCGGTCCGAGGCCGACCGGGCCTCGGCCGCCGCGTGGGCGGCGCTGCGCGGGCGCGACCACGAGGCGCTGGGGGAGGCGATGGCCCGGGCGCACGCGGCGATGCGCGACTTCCAGGGCATGTCGACCCCGCTCCTGGAGGAACTGCGCACGGTGGCGCTGCGCGCCGTCGGCCTGCCGCTGAAGCTCAGCGGGGCCGGCGGCGGCGGCTCGCTGGTCGGGGTGTGCCGCGCGGGCGACGCGCCCGCGGTGGTGGCGGGCCTGGCCGGCGCGCTGCGCGGCCGGTACCCCGGGGCGCGGGTGATCCCCGCCCGGGCGGCGGCGGGGAGCCGCGGTGCCCGGGCGGGGGATCGGGTCGGCGTCAGCGCGGTGTGACGGTCACGGCGACGGTCACAGGAACGGGTCGTAGTCCTCCTGGAGGGGGACTGCGCCCGTTCCCTCCGCGATCTGCTCCAGTTCCAGGTTGGAGCGGTGCCGCGCGCAGTGGAAGCGGCAGTCCCGGCTCGGGTCGATGATGCCGCGGTCGGAGCCCTGCCAGATGTCGGCCAGGCTGTCGGTGACGGCGTCGCCGATCCTGGCCATCGGGTTGCCGCGGTGGTAGGCGCAGACGTACACGCCGGACGGGGTGATCAGGGTGCGCAGTTCGGCGACCCGGCAGCGGTGGTACTCCTTGGGCTGGACGGGGCCGGTGTGGCGGCGCAGGGAGGTGAGCGTGGAGGAGTTGACGAGCTGGAAGGTGTCGCTCTCCAGCCGGGCCGCCTCGGCGAGCTGGCGGTCGACCGCGTCGAGGATGTCCTGGGACACCTGGATGACGTGGTGCTCCTCGTCGAACATCGCCTTGGTCTCGAAGTAGTCGCAGCCGATGTCGTGGGCGAGTTCGGCGGCGCGCAGCACCTCGGTGTGGTTGCTGACGGTCCGGCCGTCCGGCTCCCGGCGGGTCATGACGAGGAAGGAGTAGCCGAGGGCGCCGTTCTTCGCCTCGGCGAGCAGCCGCATGTTCGCGACGACCTTGTCGAAGACGCTGCGGCCCTTGCGGTCGGGGCGGAAGAGGCCGTACGTCCCGGCGGTGCCGGCGTCCATGGAGACGCGGACCCAGGTGGCGTAGCGGGCGAGTTCGGTGAGGTTCTTGTCGATCATGGTGCCGTTGGTGACGACCCCGACGGCCAGGCCCGCCTCACCGAGGATGCGCAGGACCTTGCGGGTGCCCCGGTGGGCGAGCGGCTCGCCGCCCCCGATCAGCACCACGCCCCGGACGGACAGGGCGACCAGCTCCTCGGCGAGCGCCGCCAGCCGTTCGGGGGTGAAGCGGCCCTGGTTGAGGAGCTTTCCGCTGATGCACTCGGGGCAGGCCAGGTCGCAGAAGGTCGTCGGATCGAGGTCCACGACGAGTGGCGCGCCGGAGGCGGCTCCCGAGGCGGCCTCCAGGACACGGGGCCAGCCGGACGGCTGGTACAGCTTGGACACGAGATCGAGGCGGTCGTGCGTCACGGAATCCTCCTGTGGACGTGAACGGGGTGCCGCCGGGAGAGCGGGGCCTGCTGCGCTCGTGGTCAGCCCTTGACCGCGCCGGCCGCGAGGCCGGAGGCGATCCTGCGCTGGACGACGAGGAAGAAGACCACGACGGGCAGGGCGGTGAGCGTGGCGCCCGCCATGAGACCGCCGTAGTCGGTCCCGAAGCTGGTCTGGAAGGAGACCAGCCAGATGCTGACGGTCTGCTTCTTCGGACTCGACAGCAGGACGTAGACGAGGACGTACTCGTTCCACGCCTGGACGAGGGCGAAGACGGAGGTGGCGACGATGCCGGGGGCGAGTAGTGGCAGCACCACCCGGCGGAAGGCGCCGAGGCGGCCGCAGCCGTCGACCATGGCCGCCTCCTCCAGTTCCACCGGGACGCCGGCGATGAAGCCGCGCAGCATCCACACCGTGAAGGGCAGCGTGAACACCAGGTAGGTGAGGATCACGCCGGCGAGGCTGTCGGTCATCCCGACGTCGTTCAGCAGCAGGTACACCGGGATGATCAGGGCCGTCAGCGGGACCATCTGGACGATCAGGATCACCACGACGAAGGCCCTGCGGCCGACGAAGCGGAACCGGGCGAGGGCGAAGGCGGCGAGGGCGCCGACGACCAGCGACACCAGGACGGTGCCGAGGCCGATGACCACGCTGGAGCGGACGTTGGCCCAGAAGGTCTCGGTGCCCAGCGCCCGGGCGAAGTTGTCGAGCGTGAACCGGCCCGGCCAGAACTCCGGCGGCAGGCGCAGGATCTCGGTGGCCGGCCGGAACGCCGTGAGCACCATCCAGTAGACGGGGAAGCCGATCACCGCGGCGACGAGCAGCCCGAGGAGGTCGCGGCCCAGGGACCGCCGCCGCCTCATTCGACCTCTCCCGTCCGGAACATCTGACGCAGGTACACGACCGAACCGGCGAGCAGCAGCACGACGGTCACCAGCGCGATCGCGGCCCCGGTGCTGTACCGGTTGACGGCGAAGGACTCGATGAAGGAGTAGACGCCCAACAGGTAGTACTCCCGTTCGGGCTGGCCGCCGCGCATCAGCCAGATCTGGTTGAAGACGCCGAAGTCCCAGATGGCCGACAGCGTGGTGACCATGACGAGGACCGGTCTGATCACCGGCAGGGTCACGTGCCGGAAGACCTGGAACGGCCGGGCCCCGTCGAGCACCGCGGACTCCTCCAACTCGGGCGGGACCTGGGCCAGCGCGGCCCGCAGGGTGATCGCGGCGAACGGCAGCGAGCCCCACACCACGACGGCGACGATGACGGAGAACCCCTGCCAGGGGTCGGTGAACCAGTTGTGGCGGGCCAGGTCGACCCCGGGCAGGTTCGAGAGCAGCCAGTTCACCACGCCGTAGTCGGCGTCGAAGAGCCAGCGGAAGATCGACGCGGCGACCATGACGGGCATCGCCCACACGGTCACCAGCACCCCGGCGATGACGGCGCGCACCCACGGGGAGACCCGGTGCATCAGCTGGGCCGTGAACAGCCCGCAGAGCACGGTGAGGACGACGCACACCGCGGTGAAGAGCACCGTACGGGCCACCACCGTCCAGAAGAACCCGTCACCGAGGATCCGGCGGAACTGGTCCAGCCCGGCCCACGGCGGCGACGTGCCGCTGAACAGCTGCTCGCGGGTCATGTCCTGGAAGGAGAGGACGACCATGTCCACGAGCGGGTAGCCGAGCACCAGGACGAGCGCGAGGACGGTCGGGCCGATCAGGAGGTACGGCAGCAGCGGACGCCGCCGCCGGCCCCGGTCAGCGCTCATTGACCACTTCGTCGATCCGCTGGTCCGCCTCCCGCGCGGCGTCCTGCACCGACGCCTTGCCGTTGGCGATCCGTTCGAGCATCTCGGGCAGGACGTTGGACTTCTCCACCGACGTCCAGCCCGGCGCGAACGGGGTCATCCAGCCCCCGGTGGCCGCGGCCTGGGCGGCCGGGCCGTTGATGCCGCCGCCGGCGACCTCGGCCAGCTGGACGGTGTTGTTGGGCAGGGTGTTCGCGGCGATCAGCGTCTTCTGCGACTCCCGGTCGGTGAACAGCTTGATCCAGTCGGCGGCCAGGTCCTTGCGCGTCGACTTGGCCGGCACGGCCAGGGTGGAGCCGCCGAGGAACGGCGGCAGGAGCTTCCCGGACGGGCCGGGGAAGGGGAAGGTGGCGAACTTGTCCTTCAGCTTCGGATCCCCGCCGGAGCGTTCGTCGGCGGCGGCGTCGGCCTCCCAGGTGTTGCCGTAGAAGACGCCCACGTGGCCCTGGCCGACGACGGCCGGCTGGTCGCCGTTGTCCTTGGCACGGTCGCCCACGTAGTAGGCGTCGATCAGCCGCTTCCACTCGGTGAGCCCGGCGACGGACTTCGGCGAGGACAGCGAGGCCTTCCAGCGGTCGCCGTCCTTCACCGCGATCTCGCCGCCCGCGTCCTTCACGAAGGCCATCGCCGCGTACCAGTAGCGGCCGGGCATGTAGAAGGCGGAGAAGTTCGGGTCCTGGGCGCCGACGGTGCTCTTCAACTTGTCGAACGCGGACAGGAGTTCGGGGTACGTCCCCGGGGCGCCCGGCACACCCGCCCGGGCGAAGTAGTCGGTGCGGTAGACACCGACCCGGGCCCCGACGTAGTAGGGCACGCAGTACGTCTTCCCGTTGTTGCGGCAGGCGTCGGCGAGCGCCGGCAGCCAGGCGTCCGACTGGTCGAAGCGGGCCGGTTCGAGGGGGGCGAAGGCACCGTTGACGATGTAGTTGGTGGTCTCGCTGTTGCCCATCTCCACCACGTCGGGCACGTTCTTCCCGGCGAGGACGGCGTCCAGTTTCTGGTTCTTCGTCGTCCACTGCTGGTACTGGACGTCGACCTGGATCCCGGGGTGGTCCTTGGCGAAACGGTCGTTGGTGGACTGGACCAATTGTGGCCAACTCTCCTGGGCGTCCACGGCCAGCCAGACCGTCAGCTTGCCGCCGGCTCCGGAGCCGCCGCCCGATCCGGAACCGCACCCGGCCACGGCCAGGGCCAGGAGCAATGTGAGAACCAAGGGGCGAGAGGGCACGCGAATGGCCATGGGGTCTCCAAGTTCGCTATGGGGGTGGTCTTCTGACTACCCGTCCGATCACCCCGCGGCGCGGAGGCGCGGACATTCGGCCGGAAGATGACGTTCGGTGTCCCACAGAGGGCGCAGCGCCTTGACTCCTCCCGGGTGGTCCCCGCAGGTTGGGCCTCTGCGTCACCCACGCGACCCCCATCGAAGGGCTTGTACGTGACCGAGCAGACGACGACCGCGCCCGATGCGACCCCCGACACCACCGAACGGCCGGTGCGGGTCAACGCCTGGAACGGCTGGGACCCCCTGCGTCATGTGATCGTCGGGCGCGCCGAGGGCACCGTGGTCCAGGCCCCCGAGCACGCGGTCCGCCGGGACTACCCCGACGACGGCTTCCCCCTGGGAACCCACGGCCCGATGCCCGCCGACATGGTCGCCGAGGCCGAGCAGCAGCTCGACGACTTCGCCGCACTGCTGCGCCGCCGCGGCATCCGCGTCGACCGCCCCACCCCCGTCGACTTCACCCAGCAGGTCGGCACCCCCGACTGGACCCAGGACTCCATGTTCGGCTGCATGCCGCCCCGGGACCTGCTGCTGACCGTCGGCAACGAGGTCCTGGAAGCGACCATGTCCTACCGCAGCCGCTGGCACGAGTACCTGTGCTACCGGCCCGTGCTGCAGGGCCTGTTCGAGGCCGACGAGCGCATGCGCTGGGAGGCCGCCCCGAAGCCGCGGCTCACCGACGCCTCGTACCACACCGGGTTCTGGGACACCTACAACGACCTGTCCACCGAGGAACAGCTGGCCCGGGTCCGCGACTACGACCTGGTGCTGACCGAGGCCGAGCCGCTGTTCGACGCCGCCGACGTCGCCCGGTTCGGCAAGGACCTGTTCGTCCAGCTGTCCTTCGTCACCAACCGCAGCGGCTACCAGTGGCTCAAGCGCCACTTCCCCGACCACCGGGTGCACGCCGTGACCTCCACCAACACCCACCCGCTGCACATCGACGCCACCTGGGTGCCGCTGCGCCCCGGCCTGGTGCTGCACTGCGGCGAGCGGCTCGCGGACGCCGAGTTGATGGAGTTCTTCCGGCTCAACGACTGGGAGATCGTCGAGGCGGTGCAGCCCGCGAGCTGGGACCACCCGCCGAAGCTGTCGTTCTGCAGCCCGTGGCTCGCCGGGAACATGCTGAACCTCGACGAGAACACCCTGTGCATCGAGGAGAACGAGGTCCGGCTGGCGGAGCAACTCTCCTCGTACGGCTTCGAGATCGTCCCGGTGCCGTTCCGGGCGGTCGGGCCGTTCGGCGGCGGGCTGCACTGCGCGACCGTCGACATCGAGCGGGACGGCGAACTCCAGGACTACTTCCCGCGCCGGTACGGCCGGTACTGAGGCAGGGCGGGTGCCGAACGTGCTGCCGCCGCAGGTCCGTGCCGTCGTCTTCGACTTCTACGGGACGCTGGTGCGGATGGTCGAGCCGCTGCCGCCCGACCACCGCGGGATCTTCGAACGCCGGGGCCTCGCCGCCCAGGGCGCCCGCTGGGGCGACCAGTGGGCGGTGGGCCCCGGCGAGGGCGAGCAGCACGTGGCCCACTCGGTCGGTGAAACCGCCTACCACCGCTGGGAGTTGGACCGGCTGCTGCGCAGGGCCCGGGCCTGCGGGGTGCCGGAGCGCGAACTCGACGACCTGGTCGAGGAGATCGACCGGGCCATGAAGGCCGTCACGCTGGAGCTCTTCGAGGACGCCCGCCCCGTCCTCGGGGAGCTCCGCGACCGGGGCCTGCTGGTGGGCATCTGCTCCAACTGGTTCTGGAACCTGGAGGACTGCGTCGAGGAGGTCGGCCTCGGCGCGGTGGTCGACGTGGTCGTCGGCTCCGCCCGGGCGGGGGCGCGCAAGCCGCACCCGCTGATCTACCGGGCGCTGCTGGAGCGGTGCGGGCTGCGGGCCGGGGAGGTGCTGTTCGTCGGGGACATGTGGGCGCCCGACGTCCTCGGACCGCTCGCCGCCGGGATGCGGCCCGTCCACCTGTGCCGGCCGGACCCGGCGGTGCGCGGAGCCGAACCGCCCCTGCCGGCCGGGGCGGCCCGGATCCGCGGACTGCGGGACCTGCTCAGGGGCGCGCCGCGCGGTGCCGCAGCCGGTCCAGGAGGTTGCGGGTGACCCGCACGACGCCGGCGTCCTGCTCCCTCCCGCAGACCACCGGCCAGTCGGTGGTGCCCGCGGTGAACACGGTGCCGCCGGCGGTGTGCACGCCCATGGTCGCGGCCCGGGGGCCGGAGAGGCCCGGCTCCCGGACCGGGCCGTTCCAGTGGCCCCACTTGAAGTGGTGGAAGTCCTCGTGGACCGGATCGAGGACGTGGATCCCGAGGATGAGGAAGGAGGCGGGAGTGCCGTCCTCGCCGGTCGCCCGGGCCACACCCCGGGCGTCCCAGGCGTAGGCGGCGCCGTCGCACTCGTACCCGATCAGCGCGGTGCCCGCGCCGAGCCGGTCGGGCTCGCCGCCGTCGGACCCGTCGCGCAGCCCGGTGCCGGCGAACAGCCAGTGGTCGGCGTGCTGGACGGTGTACCCCTCGCGCGGACGGTCCCCGGGCCATTCGGTGCTCGGCCACATGCCGCCGTTGCGGAAACTCACCCCGGTGAGGGAGTTCTCGGGGCGGCCCGCGCCGTGGGGCGGCGCCGGCCACCACTGGTCGGTCGCCGGCAGGTGCGGATACTCGTCCCCCACGTGGTGATCGGTGTCGGAGACGAAGGCGGTGTTCCCGTCGGTCGGATGAATGCGCCACCAGCACGTGTTGGCGCTGAGGAAGGCGATGTTCCCGCCGTCGTGGACGAATCGCTCGGCGTGGGCGCGCATCGCCTCGCTCCAGTATTCGTCATGGCCGACGCTCAGCAGCAGATCGTACGAGGAGAGAAGTTCCGGGTCCTCGTGGAGGTCGAGATCCGTGCAGAATTCGACCGGGTAGTCGTTGCGCTCCAGCCAGCCGATGAACGGGGCGTCCCAGTAGGCGAGGTCGATGACTCCGCCGGGCCGGTGCAGGCTCACCTTGTGCCCGCGGGGAGCGGCGTCCGCCAGGTACACGGGGTGGTCGTAGAGGCTGACGGCGCGTTCCT
This sequence comes from Kitasatospora sp. NPDC127116, assembly GCF_042677365.1. Classification (NCBI taxonomy): domain Bacteria; kingdom Bacillati; phylum Actinomycetota; class Actinomycetes; order Kitasatosporales; family Streptomycetaceae; genus Kitasatospora; species Kitasatospora sp. NPDC127116. The sequence goes on along the minus strand of NZ_JBHXTL010000040.1, from coordinate 41,198 downwards.
CGCCCGGCCGGTCGGAGCGGTTGTAGGCGTGCCGGGTGAAGGTCGACTTCTTGTAGAGGATGCGGGACCGGCTGCCGGCCCGCTGGGGCCGCACCACGAAGAACTCGCGGGCGGGGCCCTCGATGCTGCCCGCGTCCAGCGGCGGCAGGCCCTCGCCGCCCTCCTCGACGAACTCGACCAGGTACATCCCCGGAGTCCAGTGCGTGGGCACCGGCAGGTCGAGCGGCGGCCAGCCCCAGCCGTGGGCGGGCGAGGCCCGGCCGGGCACGCCGTCGGGGTGCGGGGGCGGCAGGTGGAGCGAACCGGGGTACCAGCCGGTCTCCGCCACCAGGTCCAGGTCCGCGCCCAGCCGGTAGAACCTCAGCCGGAACCGGGCGGCGTCGGTGGAGACGTGAACCGTCAGCCCTCCCCCCGAGTCTCCCCCCGAGGTGACGCTTTCCCGCCCGACATATCCCTCTATCATTCCGCCTCCCCAGCAGAACGACCGGCCCTCGAATGGGTATTCCGGCCGATTCGGCAAGCCATCGTAGGGGGTGCAGGAATTCCGGGCAACGGGTCCGTGAACCGGTCAATTCGGAGCCGCCTTTCGGACAGCGGGCCGGGCCGGCCGCGTTCTTCCGGCCGAACGGGGTAGGGCGAAATCCAGCCGCACCCGACCGGCTACCGCGAAATCCGTCACCTCCGGTCATCGACAAGGGGCTCTCATGAGCAGTGAATTCCGGGTACGGGAACTCGTCCTGGGAATCGAGGGGCTGGCGCTCCTGCGCCACGCCGTGGACGGGGACGAGACGTTCCTGCGGGAACGCGTCGAGGACATCCGGCGCTTCGCGTCGGGTGACGGGCGGCTGCCGGACGGCGGCGCCGACGTCAGCGAACTCGACGCCGCCGAGGGCTACGCCTCCTGGTCGGCGGTGTACGACTCGCTGCCCAGCTCGTACATCGAGGTCGAGGAGCCCGTGCTGCACGGGCTCCTCGACACCCTCCCCACGGGCACCGCCCTCGACGCCGCCTGCGGCACCGGTCGCCAGACCGGCGCCCTCGTCTCCCGCGGGCACCGCACCATCGGCGTGGACCAGTCGCCCGAGATGCTGGCCAGAGCCCGCGAGCGCGCCCCCGAGGCCGACTACCGGCTCGGGCACCTGGAGAAGCTGCCGCTCGGCGACGACTTGGTCGATCTCGCGGTCTGCTCGCTGGCCATGACCCACCTGCCGGACCTCGCGGCGGGAGTGTCCGAGCTGGCCCGGGTGGTCCGGCCGGGCGGGCGGATCCTCGTCTCGGACATGCACCCCTTCGTCATCGCCCTGCAGGGACAGTGCCTCTTCGTGCACGGCTCCGACCGGCTCGCCTTCATCCGCAACCACGTCCACCTCCCCGGGCGGTACCTGGAGGCGTTCACCGGAGCGGGGCTGCGGGTGCGGGCCTGCCACGAACCGCTCTTCAACGGGCGCCTCGCGCCCGGCGGTTACGAGGAGTTCATCGCGGACGCGGCACGGGCGGCCTGGGACGGGCTGCCGATCGTCATCGTCTGGGACGTCGAAGTCCCCGCGTAGGTCCGGCGGGTCCGTAGGTTCACGAGGAGAGGAGAACGGTCCGATGGCCCTGGTCGTGGTGACCCACGCGGAGCGCCCCGAACTGTGGGACCGCATGCCGGAACGGTTCGCCGGCATCGTGCCCGAGTACAACCTGCACGGAGACGTCAACGACGCCTACTGGAACCGGCTGTTCGAGGAGTTCCCCGACTACCAGTTCGTCCTGTACGACGACGTGCGCGAGGTGGTGGCGGGCGCCGGACGCTCGCTGCCGCGCACCTGGGACGGCACGGCCGCCGACCTCGGCCCCGGCCTGGACGACTCCATCGCCCGGGCGTTCGCGGACCGCGCGGCGGGCCGGACCGCCGGCGCCCTGTGCGCGCTGGGCATCGAGGTCGCGGAGGACTACCAGCGCAAGGGGTTCTCCACCGTGCTCCTCGACGCGATGCGCCAAGTCGCGCGGCGGGCCGCCCTGGAGACGGTGCTGGTACCGGTGCGGCCCACCTGGAAGGACCGGTACCCGCTGGTGCCGATCGAACGGTACGCGGGCTGGCGGCGCGCGGACGGGGCCCCGCTCGACCCGTGGATCCGCACCCAGGTGGGCGCCGGCGGCACGATCGCCGGAGCCTCGGAACAGTCGTCGCGGATCACCGGGACGGTGGCCGAATGGGAGCGCTGGACCGGCCTCGCCTTCCCGGAGGACGGCGACTACGTCTTCCCGGGAGGCCTCTCCACGCTGCGGATCGAGCGTGCACGGGACCTCGGCTCGTACTGGGAGCCCGGGGTGTGGATCACCCACCCGGCCGCGGCGGAGGACCTGTCGGGCGTCACGCCGGTGGTCACGCCGTAGGCAGCCGCTCCCCGGCCCTGACGGCGGTCCACGCGAAGGCGGACATGAGCCGCACCTCGTCCGGACCGGCCTCGGGGCGGCGCTCGGGCGGCAGACCGGCGGGGCCGGCGGTGGCCACCGCCGCCTCCCGCAGCCGGGCGAGGGCGGCCGGCGGGACGTCGCCGGCGTGGCCGGGGTCGCCGGGGTCGCCGGACAGCCGGCGGGCGGCCTCGGCCGCCTGCCGGCCGAGCAGGAGGCAGTGGATCCACAGCTCCTCGGCGAAGCTCCGGCCGAACCGCCGCGCCACCTCCGACGCCAGGTCCTCCGGCATGTCCGCCGCCACCGCGTCACGCACGGCCCGCTCCGGGATGCCGGTCGCCGGCAGGGCGTCGAGCCAGCGGTGGTGACCCCGTCCGCCGTCCGGGCCGTGCTCCTGGCCGACCAGCCGGACGTAGCCCTCGCCGTACCGCATGTACGGGATCCACCCCGGCTCCTCCAGGACGCGGCCCCGCTCCAGCAGCGGTGCGGCGTCGGCGGCGTCCACGGGGCAGACGGCGAGCCGGATCCCCTGGGTGGCATGGCCGTTGATGCTGCTGGTGCCGATGTGCTCCACCACGTTGGGCACGGCGATCAGACTCATCCGGCCGCGCTCGCGGAAGAAGACCGAGAAGAGCTCGTCGTCGTGGCGCTCGGCGCTGCCGGTGGCGAACCGGCGGAAGTCCTCCACCGTGTCGAGCGGCAGACAGACGGCGAGGGACGGCGTGAACTCGTCCGGCACTGCCCGCACCCAGGAGGCTCCGGCGAGCGCGGCGAGCCGGGCGGCACCGCCGTTGCGCGCGTGCCAGTTGGTGTAGAACACCAGGGCCTCGTCGGGGAACCGGGTGGCCGCGCGGCCGACGAGCGCCACCATGTCCTCCGGGGCGGAGACGTCGTCCTGGACGACGAGGTGATGGCTCCCCCCGGAGTCCGCCGCCGCCCAGGCGACCAGGGCCGTCCGGAGCGCCGACGGCGGGCCGTCCGGCTCCGGATCGAGCGCCAGGCCGTCCAGCCCGAGCCGCTCGGCCAGCTCGCGGGCCTGAACCAGGCGTACCGGGTGGGTCATGACCGCCGAACTCACGCGCACCGTCGGTACCACAGCTCTCCCTCGCTCCGGGGTCCTCGCGTCATGGTGGCAGGAGCCGTCCACGGCGGAAAGACCGCGACGCGACCTCGGCCGGATTCCACAGGGTCGGGGCCGGGAGCGGGGCCGGGGTCGGGCCGGGGCCGGGGTCAGGGCCCGTGGCGACCCCTCCAGTGCGAGGTCGCGCGAGGCTCGGCGTCCGTCCGGTGGGGCAGGTCGGCCTGCTGCGGCGGCCCGCCGCCGTCGTCCACCGACGGGCCCGCGGACCGTCGCCGCGGTACGGCCAGGGCGAGGAGCGACAGCCAGCCGACCGCGAGGAGCCCGTCCAGGTACAGGGCGGGCACGAGCGGCGTCCGCCCGTCGACGTGCACGGCCACCACCGCACCGGCTCCGAGCACGGCGGCAACCCCAACGGCCAGACAGCGTACGGCCCTTCGCATCCCGCCTCCCATGTCGACCGGTCCTGCGGCAGCGAACCCGGCTGCTCGGGAGGAACAGTGAACGGCAGTCCGGGGCCTGCTGTGACGACGTATTCAGGACAGATTGGAGTAGACCAATAGTGATCACACGAACCATGTCGGGCGCATCACGCACGAGACCGGTGAACCCGGCGGGGGCGACGTTTCCGGAGTCCGGGGGCCAACGGTGCGCCGCCGACGGCCCGGGGGCCCGTCGGCGGCGTCACTCGCGGTGGGTTCGCTCCCCGGTCCACTTCTCGCTACTGGTGGCCGTGGCCGCCGGGCCGGTGCGCAGTGCCAGGCCGTGACGGCCGGCCGGGGCCGCGGGAACGGGGACGCCCCGGGGCCCCGGTGATCGCTGCCCGTTTCCGGGAAGGGGCGTCCGGGGTTCAAAGGGCGCGGCGTCGCCGGTTGTCCTGCTCGCGCTTGCGTTTGGCTTGTTTGGGGGTCAGCAGGCCGGCCCGGACCTTCCGCCTGAGCTCGGCGTTGCGAGTCGCGCGGTCGACGTCGTCCTTGACGTCGGAGTCCGCGCGTTGTTTCGGCAGGACTGCGGTCTGCCACGTTCCGTCCGCGAGCGCGGCCATCACCTGGCGTCGAAGCTCGGACCAGCGCTGATGGTTGTTCCGCCAGGTCGGATCGAGGGTGCGGCTACCGAACTCCTCACCGTACGGGTCGAGGGAACGGCGGACGAAGGCGTACTCGCCCGGGTGCCGGCGGGCGAGTTCGGCCTGGACCTCGGGCTCGATGCCGGCCCACGGTTCCTTGCGCTTGAGGTCCCACCGGGCCACTTCCTTGGACAGCCTCCGGACGGTGCGCTCGTACTCGGCCAGGCGCTGGAGCACGGCGACGAAGAACCGTCGGTTGTTCAGGGTCCGCATGGCCTCGGCGTGCCCCAGCACTTACAGATCGATCTCGAGGTCGCCCAACGCGCGTGCGGAGACGGCGTGGGCCCGGGGCGTGCACTCCTCCAGCAGTTCCAGCAGGGCCTGGTGCCAGCGGCGCAGCAGAAGGGGGTGCCGCAGCAGGGTGTTGCGGGCATCCTGCTGGTTGATGTCACGGGCCACCGCGCTGCGGAAGGGCTCCCACGGCGCCTTGATCAGCATGGAGACCGCGGTGGTGAGCGGGGCGTCGATCGCTCCACTCGCGGCGGCCATCTCGATTGCGTGCAGGCCGTCCCTGGCGTCCGGCGGTTTGGGAACGTGCGCGGCGATTCCGGCCTTTCCGCAGAGGGCCTCCCTGATCAGGTCGCCTTCCTCGGTGAAGTGCCGGCGCAGCCACCGCTGGGCGACGTGGACGGCGTCGAGGTGGTCACGGACATCCTCGCGGGAGCGGTGAACCTCCAGCCTGTAGTCGTTGGCCAGAGCGCGTGCTTCGGCCAGGGCCCGGCGGACCCACCGCAGCCGGTTCTCGTTCGCCTCGACCCGAGGGTCCCGCTGGTACGAGAGCCGCTCCACGGCGACCTGGAGCTCACCCTCGGCGAACAACAGCGCGTCCACCCAGTCCAGGTGCATCTCCAGCGACCGCAGCCACGCTCTGGTGCTGCGCCGGACGGGAGGGCGCGTGGCGTCGGCGATCGCCGTCCGCACGAGCACTTCGAAGTCCGACTCTGCGGCCTCGGCGACGACACCGGTCGGTAGACGTCCGCAGTCCGCGACGGACAGGCCCCTCGATTCCACACGGCCACCCTTCTGCACCACACCACCGTCTGCGGCTCTTCGTCAGGAACTCTAGAACACGTCTATGACACCCAGTCACCGAATTGTGACACTGCGGTGCGAAGCGTTGCCTGCTCGGTGCCGCCGGCGGCGAGAGGTCCTGATGGCAGGCTTCCTGGGTGCGGGCCCGGCCGGCCGCCCCTCGCGACTCGAACGTGCGGGCCCCGGACGTTGCGCTGCGGCGGGGGCCAGGGCGCGGGCCGATTAGGCTGAGTAGGTGACTCTTCAGCCGCCTCGTCCTCTCACGGCCGCAGCCGCGCGGGCCCTCCACCGCCTGCACGGTGCCGACATCTCCGCCGGCATGGGCGAGCGGGAGCTGGACGCCGTGGAGGCGCGGTTCGGCTTCCGGTTCGCTGCCGACCACCGGGTCTTCCTGGGGGCGGGGCTTCCGCTGGGGGAGGGCTGGCCCGACTGGCGCGACGGCGATCCGGCCGTGCTGCGGGAGCGCCTCGACCGGCCGGTCGAGGGCACGCTCTTCGACGTCCGTCACAACGGCTTCTGGCATCCGGCGTGGGGCGAGCGGCCGCAGGAGGCCGAGGCCGCGGTGAGGGTCGCGCGGTCCTTCCTGGCCGATGTCCCCCAGCTCGTCCCGGTCTTCGGCCACCGCTACCTGCCGGGGATTCCCGGACAGGTCGGACACCCGGTCCTGTCGGTCCACCAGACCGACATCATCTTCTACGGGGCCGACCTCACCGACTACCTCCGCCACGAGTTCGCCGGCCTGCCCGGGCAGTTGGACTCCGCCCGTGCCACTGTCCCTTTCTGGTCCCACGTCCTCGCGGAGAACAACGGCACCCCGCGTCCGGCCCTCTGCACGACGCCGTACGACCCCTGCGCCCGCACCTCGCGGGAGGCGCTCACCGACCTGCGGATGCTGGCTCTCGAACGTGTCCTGGGACGCCGCGTCAGCGCGGATCAGCTGATCCGGGCCGGCCTGGTGGCGCTCGTTCTGGATGTCGACACGCCCTCGCTGCGGTTGCTCGCCGGGCTCGGGCGTTCCGAGGAGCCGGAGGCGGCCCAGCTCTTCGACCAGGTGATGGACGAGCTCGATCTGCTGGCGGACGCCCCCACGGAGGAACGCGAGATCCGCTGGGAGCTCGCCCGCTGGTGGCTCACCCTGATCGTGAAGGGCGGCATGCACCCGGCCATCGGCGCCGACCTCCTGGGCCACGAGGTGTGGTCACCGCTCGGCCACCCCGACGCGCTGCAGCCGATCGTCAGCGAGGGCATCCAGTACGAGGATTGGAGCCCCGCCGTCGCCGAGTCGAAGGAGGCCATCGCCGCGAGGATCGTCGCCGAGGCCGCACGACTGCTCGCCGGCCCCTGGCCACCAGCCCTCTGACGCCTGTTCCGCCGGCGCTACTTCTGCCAGCCGATGGTCTCGGGCAGCGGGCTGTAGAAGATGGTGGCACCGACGTTGGCGAGGCCCTTGCGGATGCCGTAGGTGGAGGGGCCGCTGTAGAGCGGCAGGAAGGCGTACTGCTGGAGGGCCTTCCGCTCGACCTCGTTGACGGCGGCGATCTGCTGGCCGAGGTCGGCGATCTCTCCGGTGGCGCGGATCTCCTTGTCCAGCTCGGGGGTGCCGGAGCCGGTGATGTTGGAGTCACGGTCCGAGCAGTAGAAGTCGCACAGGTACCGGGCGCCGAAGGGGTCCGTCGAGCGGTTGCCGGAGATGAACAGGTCGAAGCGGCGGTCGCTGAGCACCTTGGAGAAGTCGTTCTCGGAGACCTTGTTGACGTCCACCTTCACGCCGACGGCCTTGAGCATCGCGGTGAACGCTCCGGCGGTGGCCTTCTCGATGGGGCCGTCGCCGAGCAGGGTGTAGCCGAGTTCGAGCTGCTTGCCGTCCTTGGCGCGGATGCCGTCGGCCCCGGGCTGCCAGCCGGCCGCGTCCAGGGTCTTCCGGGCCTCCTCCGGGTCGTACTTCAGCACGGTGGCGACGTTGTCCTGGTAGCCCTGCTGGAAGCTGTAGAGCACTGCCGAGCCGGGCAGCGGCTCGGTGTAGTCGAGGCCCTGGAAGCGGATCTTCGCTATCTGCGTGCGGTCGATGCTCTCCTGCACCGCCTTGCGGACCTGGACGTCGCCGAGGAGCGGGGACTTGGTGTTGAGGTACAGCGCGTACTCGAAGGGACTGCCGCCGCTGCGGATCCCGGCGTCCTTGACCGTCTTCACCTGCTTGAGGTTCTCGGCGGTTCCGACGGGGGCGTAGTCGATTTCGCCGTTCTTGAAGGCGTTGATCGAGGCGGCGCTCTCCAGGTTGACGTAGACGCGCTTGTCGAGCTTGCCCGTCCGGCCCCACCAGGTGGGGTTGCGCACGAAGGTGATGTTGCCGGAGTGCTCGTCCCAGGTGCCCACGGTGTACGGTCCGGTGCCCCATTCGGGGTGGGCCGTCTTGACGTACGCCTTGTTGAAGTTGTCGACGGTGGCGGCCTGGGGGTGCAGGAAGGTGGTGAACAGCGCGGACCAGGAGGCGTTGACGCCCTTGAAGGCGATGACCGCCTGCTTGTCGTCCGTGCCCCGGGTGACGGAGGTGATGCGGTCGTAGCCGTCGGTGGAGGAGGCCGCGTAGTCCTTGTCCGAGCCGTTGTTGGCCTTCCAGGTGGCCTCGATGGCCCGCCAGTCGATCGGGGTGCCGTCGTTGAACACGGCCTTGGGGTTGAGGGTGATGACGACCTTCTGGTCGCCGCCCTCGACGGTGACCTTCACGTCGCTGTAGTAGTCCGGGTTGTACTGGACCTCGCCGGTGGGCGAGTAGGTGATGGCGTCGGCGTTGTACCAGGACCAGATCCGCAGCGCGTTCAGGGTGCCGTTGACGTTGAAGGGGTTGCCCTGTTCGTCGAAGGTCCCCGCGGAGGTGTAGGTGCCGCCGTCCTTGATGTTCTCGTACGGCTGGGGGTTGTAGTCGGTGACCGAGGACGCGACCTGGGCGGTGTTCTTGGCGTCCTGCCCGGGGGAGCCGCTGGGGGAGCCGCCGGAGGAGGACGAGGAGGAGCACGCGGTGGCGGCGACCGAGACGGCCGCGGCGAGCGCGAGGGGCAGGGCGAGCTTGCGACGCATGGGATGTCCTTGGTGGTAATCGGTGAGAAGGGGAAGGGTGGGGCGGAACGGGGCGGGATGAGGCGGTGCGGGGTGGCGGGTGTCAGACCGCGTGGCAGGCGTACTGGTGGTCGGCGCCGCCCGGGGTGCCGACGGTCGCCGGCCGTTCGGTGCGGCAGCGCGTCCGTACGCTCTCGTCGGCCTCCCGGTGGAGCGGGCAGCGGTCGACGAACACGCAGCCCTGCGGCAGCCGGGCGGCGCTGGGCTGCTCGCCCGCGAGGACGATGCGCTCGCGGTGGCGCTCGCGTTCCGGGTCGGGGACCGGGATCGCCGACAGCAGGGCCTTCGTGTACGGGTGCCGGGGCCGGGCGAAGATCTCCTCGGTGGCGCCGGATTCGACGACGTGTCCGAGGTACATCACCGCGATGCGGTCGGAGAAGTAGCGCACCACGGCCAGGTCGTGCGCCACCACCAGGTAGGCCAGGCCCAGTTCGCGCTTCAGCCGGGCGAGCAGGTTGATGATCTCGGCCTGCACGGAGACGTCCAGGGCGGACAGCGGCTCGTCCAGGACCAGCAGCCTCGGCTCGCGGGCCAGGGCGCGGGCGATGCCGACGCGCTGGCGCTGGCCGCCGGACAGGGCGGCGGGGAAGCGGTCGCCCATGGCGCGGTCCAGGCCCACCAGGTCGAGGAGCCGGGTGACCCGGGAGCGGATGGCCGTCCGGTCGGCGCCGGCGGCCTGGAGCGGTTCGGCCAGCAGGTCGAAGACGGTCAGCCGGGGGTCCAGGGCGTCCGTCGGATCCTGGAGGACGATCTGGACCTCGCGCCGCAGTTCGCGCACCTGGGCGGCCGACCGCAGCGTGGCGACGTCGGTGCCGGCCACTTCGACGCGCCCGCCCTCGGGGGCGCGCAGTCGCAGCACCTCGCGCAGCGTGGTGGTCTTGCCGCTGCCGGACTCCCCGACCAGGCCCAGGGTCTCGCCCGCGCGCAGTTCGAAGCTGACGTGGTTGACCGCGTGCAGGGTCCCCACCCGGCGCTTGAGCAGGGCCCCCTTGGTGACGGGGAAGGTCTTGACCAGGTCCTCGACGCGCAGGACCACGTCGCCGGCGGTCCGCTCCCCGGACGCGGCCGGTGGCACGGGGGCGGCCGCCCCGACGGGGTCGAGGCTTCCGTCGGCGATCTCCTGCGCGCGGTGGCAGGCGGCGCGCCCGGGCTGCCCGGCCGGCGCGGTCAGGTCCGGCGCGGTCGAGTCCGCTGCGGTCGAGTCCGGCGTGGTCAGGTCCGGCGCGGTCAGGTCCGGTTCGGTGGTCCGGCACACGTCCCGGGCCACCGTGCAGCGGGGCGCGAAGGGGCAGCCGCCGGGCAGGCCGACCAGGGACGGCGGCTCTCCGCCGACCGGGACCAGGGGCCGTTGGACGCCGCCGTCCACGGTCGGGATGCTGGCCAGCAGGCGGGCGGTGTAGGGCATCGTCGGACGGCGGAAGAGCTCGTCGACGCTCGCGTGCTCGACGATCCGTCCGGCGTACATGACGGCGACGTCGTCGGCGTGGCCGGCCACCACGCCCAGGTCGTGGGTGATCAGGACGAGACCGGCGCCGGTCTCGCGCTGGGCCAGGCGCAGCACGTCGAGGATCTGCGCCTGGACGGTGACGTCGAGCGCCGTGGTGGGCTCGTCGGCGACGAGCACCGAGGGCTTGTTGGCGATGGCCAGCGCGATGACGACGCGTTGGCGCATGCCGCCGGAGAACTCGTGCGGGAACGCCTTGGCGCGTTCGCGCGGGTCGGGGATGCCGACCAGGTCGAGCAGTTCCACCGCCTGCTCCCAGGCGTCCTTCCTGGACAGCTCCCGGTGCACGCGCAGGGCCTCGGAGAGCAGCCGGCCGACGCTGAAGATGGGCGTGAGCGCGGACATCGGGTCCTGGAAGACCATGCCGATGTCCTTGCCGCGCACCCGGGAGAGCTCCTTGTCGCCCATGGCGGCCAGGTCGCGGCCGCCCAGCAGGATCCGGCCGCCGAGCCGCGCGGTGGGCGGCAGCAGGCCCATGACGGCGAGGGCGGTGGCGGACTTGCCGGAGCCGGACTCGCCGACGATGCCCAGGGTGCGCCCGGGCAGGAGGTCGAAGTCGACGCCGCGCACGGCCTCCACCGGTCCGGCCTCGGAGGGGAAGGAGACGCGCAGGTCGCGTACGGACAGGACGGGTGCGGGCCCGGCGGGGCCGGTGAGGCCACTGGGTTCGGTGAGGCCGGTGGGCCCGGGCGTGGGCCCGGTGCGGTGGGCGGGTGCGAGGGTCATCGTCGGCCTCCGGCCGCGCCGGTGGTGGACGTGGGGTCGAGGGCGTCGCGCAGGCCGTCGCCGACGAAGGTCATCGAGACGGTGAGCAGTACGGTCAGCCCGGCGGGGAAGGCGAAGAGCCAGGGGGCGCTGGTGATGGTGCCCGCGCCGTCGGCGAGCATCGTGCCCAGCGACACGTCGGGGGTCTGGACGCCGAAGCCGAGGAAGGACAGCGCGGTCTCGCTGAGCACGGTGGAGACCACGCCCAGGGTGAGGTTGACGATGAGCAGGGAGCCCAGGTTGGGGATGATGTGGCGCACCACGATGCGCAGGGGGCGCACGCCCATGAACTCCGCGGCGCGCACGTAGTCGCGTTCGCGCAGGGACGTCGACACCGACCAGACCACGCGGGCGGTGGACATCCAGCCGAACACCGTCAGGACGAGGACGAGGACCCGCCAGTCGCCCGCCAGCCGGTGCGAGACCAGGGCGAGGATCAGGAAGGAGGGCACGATCAGCAGGAAGTGGATGAGGGCGAGGGTGGCCTTCTCCACCCGGCCCCCGAAGTAGGCGGCGCCCGCGCCGACGACCGCGGAGATGGCGACGGTCAGGACGGAGACGGTCACGGCGATCACCAGCGAGCGCTGGAGGCCGTGCACCGCGGCGGCGTAGACGTCGTTGCCGCCCTGGTTGGTGCCGAACCAGTGCTCGGCGCCGGGGGACTGGGTCAGGGCCGAGAAGTCGGTGTCCGCGTAGCCGTACGGGGTGAACAGGTCGCCGAGCGCACTGAACAGCACGAGCAGCAGGAAGATCACCACGCCGGCGACCGCGGTCCGGTTTCGCAGGAAGCGCCGCAGGTAGAGGCGGCGCCGTCCCAGGTAGCGACCGTCGTGCAGGTCGTGCCGGTCATGTCCGTCGCGCACGCCTCGCCCGTCCCGCCCGTCCCGCCCGTCGTGCCCGTCCTGCTCGGTGAGCAGCGGACCGGCGGCCGGCCCGGGTGCGGTGGCCGGGACGCCTTCGGCGGTCGCGTCGGGACTCACAGGGGTCACAGGGGTCACGGGGGTACTCATCTCAGCTCACCCGCACTCTCGGGTCGAGAAGAACGGTGGCGATGTCCGCGAGGATCGCGCCGACCGCGGTCAGGGCGGCGGCGAAAGCGGCGGTCGCCACGGTGCCGTGCACGTCGTTCTTGCTGATGGTCTGGATGAAGTACTGGCCCATGCCGTTCCAGCCGAAGATCGTCTCCGTGAGGACCGCGCCGGTGAAGACGGCCGGGATGCTGAAGGCCACGGACTGGGCGGTGGGGATCAGAGCGGTGCGCAGGGCGTGCCGGCGGATCGCCCGGGCGCGGGTGAGCCCGGTGGCCCGGGCGGTGCGCACGAAGTCGGAGCCGATGACGTCCAGCAGCAGGGAGCGCTGGGTGAGGTGGTAGCCCACGTACCCCGTCAGGGTGAGCGTCAGCGTCGGCAGGATCAGGTGCAGCAGCCGGTCGCCGATCGTCGCCCAGAACCCTTCCACGTCGGGCGAGTTCTCCCCCGCGACGTACAGGAAGTGCCAACCCGCCTGTTCGTTCAGCCGGATGGCCAGCAGCACCAGGGCGAGGGCGGCGATGGACACCGGGACGTTGAAGAGCGCCATGGACAGGGCCTGGGCGGCCCGGTCCCGCCAGCCGTACTGGCGCGAGGCGGTGTGGACCGCGAGCGCGACGCCGACGACGACGGACAGGACCGTCGCGCCGATCACCAGTTCGGCGCTGACCAGGGAGCGGTAGCCGATCTCCCCGTTCACCCGGATCCCGACGGGGGAGCGGCCCCAGTCGAAGCGCAGGACCACCCCGGTCAGCCAGTCCCACCAGCGGTGGAGCAGCGGCTCGTGCGGGTCGAGGTTGTAGGGGGCCAGGGCCCGGGAGATCTGCTCCTCGGTGCGGACCGGGCGCAGCTCCTTGAAGTTCGAACGCGGGTCGAGGAACCAACTGGCCAGGAAATACGTGGCGTTGGTGGCCACGGCGATCACCAGGAACCAGCCCGCCGCCCTGCGTGTCACGTACCGGAGCACGGACGGCACCTCCCCACCGGATGCGGCGGGTGCGGCTGGGGAGCGCCGGGTCTGGGGGAACTGGGCATGCGGATGGAACTTCCTCGATCCAAGGGGTGCTTGCACGACCGTGCAGAAGCCAGTCTGTGTGCGAGCGACAGGTGGCGCCAGGGATCAGGGCATGTGGACACGAAGACGAAACGCCCCCGCAGCACGCGGAGGTGTTCGCGTCACAATTCGTTGAATTCGCAGGTGGGAGAGGCCACAGTGGCTGCCGGGTCCCGGAGGCGTGCGCGGCCCCGGGGCCCGGCAGCGGGGCTGGGAGACCCCAGCCGAGCGCCTGGCTACCGGGCTGCCCGTCACGCCTTGGGCGACTTGTAGATGGTGGCGGCCATCGCTCCCAGTTGCTTGTTGGCCTTGAGCGCGAGGTCGATGGCATCGCTCACGGAGTCACTGGGCACCGGAATGTTGTTCACGTAGATCGCGAAGGCGTAGCGGTGGCCGTCCTTCGCATCGACATAGCCTGCGAGTGCCTTCGTGCCGAGAGCCAGCTTGCCCTGGTAGGAACTGACCAGGGTGCCGGTCTTCGCACGGATGTGTCCTGCGGCGGGATCGGTGTGCTCGATGACGTCGGCAAGCGAGCCGTCGACGCCCATGCTCGGCATGGAGTCGTAGAAGACGTCGAAGTCGTCCTGTCGTGCCAGGTGCCGCAGCAGCGCCACCTGGGCGGTCGGCGTCGCCTTGTCGCCGGGGAGGCCCTGGGCGTCGACGAGGCTCACCGAATTCGGATCCACGCCTGCGCGAGCGAGGAACTCCTTCTCGATCTTCATGCCGTCCGCATAGGTTCGTTGCCCCTCGTGTGCTGCCATCAGCGGCGGCAGAAGGTTCGCCCCGAGGTTGTGGCTGACCTTGTTGATCAGCTTTGCGTACTCCTTGAAGGGCGGAGACGTGTAGGTCGCCGATACCGGCAGCGAGCTCACTTCCGCCGACGGAGGAAGCTTGCTGTCGGGGTTCGCTCCCAGCGAGGGGGCGGATACGCTGACGCCGTTTCTGGCGAGTGCCTCGATGAGGACGGTGCGGGCGAACGCCGCCGGGTCGGGAACCTGGTAGGTCGTCACGAAGGGAGCCTTCGCGTCCGCGGGCACGGAGCCTCGCACCCGAATGTGACCAGGACTCACGCTTTCGGTCGTCACCGCCGGCTTGCTTCCGGCGGGCGTGGTCGTCACCTGCGCGTCGACGCCGAAGGCGGCCGTCTTCGGGCGCCAGTCGACCTTGGCCGGCTCGCCGGGTGCGCCCGGCGTGATGAGCACGTCGATCAGGTTGTCGTTGACGATGGTCGGAGTGACCGGCACCCCGCCGATCGACACCGGATCCCAGAGTCGGTTGTCGATCACCACGTCGCCGTCGACATGGCGGACTCCACTGGCCGCGACCTGTCGAGCCAGCTCGTCGACACCCGCCAGCGGATCCTCTCCGGTGATGGTCGCCATGCCGGGTACGGCGTTGGCGTCGTAGTGGTCGAAGTCGGGGACGTCCAGTCCGCCCGACGCGGTGGTCCGCCCACCGAGTGCCAGATCGCCGCTCCCGACCAGGATGAGATCGCCGGAGAGCCGCCCGTCCGCGGAGACCGTACCCGAATGCACCACGGGCGTACGGAAGCGATGGTCGTCGCCCAGGACGTCGAGCGCAGCACTGACCGCGAAGGTCTTGGCCGTCGAACCGGTCATGAACCGGGAATCGGCGCCCTTGGACTGGACGACCTTCCCCGTCTGCAGATCGGCGACCTGCAGGCCCCACTGGCCCGACGACCACGGCGCGGCACTCATGAGCTTCTGCAGGTCGGCGCTCACCCGTGCGGCACCCGGTGCCGGAGAGGCCGAGTTGTCCGCGGAGTTGTGGGAGCACGCCGTCATCGCCACGGCAGCCGTCATCGAAGCGGCGAGCGCCAGGGCTGCACGCCGTCGTACCCGAGGTGCCCTGATTCCGGAGAGGGAGTTGCTTGACATTCGTTCTTTCCTGTTCGACTTTCGCGCTCGATCGAACGCTTCCGGCCCGGCTGCTGCGCGGCGGCTAGGACTTCCGGCCCGTGCCGATGGCGATGCTGCCGTTGCGGGTCCGGACGGCCACGGAATGGCCGCTCGCGTCGTCCTTCGTGACGTTCACGGTGACGTCGCCCTTCTTCGCGGCCGTGCGGACCGCGTACTTCGATTCCGGCAGGCCCAGCACGACGTCGCCGTCCCTGCTCTGCACGTCGACCAGGTCGGGCACGGCGGCCAGGCCCAGGGCGACGTGGCCGTTCCGCGACGTGACGCTGACGGACCGGGCGGAGATCCCGTCGCCCTCGATGCTTCCGTCGCCGCCTTCCAGGGCCAGCTCGGCTCCGTGGAGATCCGACAACCGGACGTCGCCGCCGGCGGTCCTGGCCGAGAAGTCCGCGGTGAAGCCGGTGGCCTCGATGCGCCCCTTGCCGCTCTCGGCGGTGACTGCGACGGCGCGCGGCACCTTCACGGTGTACTTCGCGCCGCAGTCCACCGAGATCCCCGTGCAGTCCAGCGAGAGCGTGAGCGTGCCCCCTTCGAGCTGCCAGCCGGACCCCACCTCCCCGCCGACCTTCCTGCCGCTGACCCGTCGTTCCACCTGAACGCCCTCGACGTCGGCGGCCACCAGCGCGAGGTCGGCGGCACCGGACTTGACGGTCAGGCTGCCACCGGCGAAGTCGAAGGACTTCGATTCCACGGTCGAGTCGGCCGATGGGCCGTCCGTGGTGCAGGCCGTGGCGGCGAGGCCGAGGAGCGCGGCTCCGCCGAAGGCGAGGAGCGTGCGCGTGGTCAGTTCCATCGAATTCTTCCTTCGTCAACGAACATGGTGGTGTGGATTCCCGCACCCCGGTTCACGAGCGCAGCGCCCGGACCGCGACCGTGCGCGACACCCGGGCCGCCTGCAGGACCAGCGCGAGGCAGGTGGTGACCAGCGTCCCGGCGGCGAGCGCCCCGAGCGTGGCCCAGGGGAGGCCCGCCAGGACCCGGACGACGTCGATCCGGGCCCCCAGGGCGATGGTGAGACTCGACACGGCGACGAACAGCGCGCCGAAGACGATCGCCGTCCCCGCGTAGATCGCCCCCTCGTAGACCATCGACCGGGTGACCACGCCCGGCCGCGCACCGGCCACCGTCACGACGGCGGAGTCACGGGTGCGCTCCCGTCCGACGAGGGCGATCACGGCGAGGCCCCCGACCCAGGACACGACGAAGACCCAGCCCAGCACGACCAGGATGTTGTCCAGCCCGGCGCTGCCTCCGGGCATGACCTTCCCCATCACCATGAAGAGGCCGACGAACGACAGGGAGAGCGCGAAGGGCAGCACCGTGGTGACGCTCCTCGTCGCGCGGGCCCGGCACGACTGCACGGCAAGGTGCCAGGCGACGCCGCGCGAGGGCACCAGTGCCGTCCAGAGCTTCATCAGCGGGGTGAGCACCCACGGCCCCATCAGCAGCAGCAGGCAGACGAGGAAGAGGTTCCCGGCGAACGCGAAGGCCGTCCGCTGGGCGAGCCCGCCCTTGAGTTCGAGGCCCAGGCCGGGGACCCACATCCCGACCACACCGGCGAGCAGGCACAGGGCGAGGCCACCGCGGGCCACGCCCGGCCGCGCCGGGGGATCGGAGAAGTCCCGGAAGGCGCGCATCTCCGGCGTCCTGGCGGCCCGCCGGGTGACGCCCCAGCCGCCGAGCAGGCACGGAACCAGTCCGAACAGCACGCTCACGCCGACGTACCAGAACCGGAACCCGACCGAGGCCCCGTGCAGTTCGAGACCCGTCCCCTTCCACTGCGCGAGGGTGACACCCGCGACCAGCAGGGCGAGCGGTGCGGCCAGCGCGCCGGCCACCGCGCCCAGCACCACCAGCTCCGTCCGCAGGATGATCCTGACCCGGTGGCGCGGAATCCCGAGGATCACCCACAGGGCGTGCTCGCGCCGCTGGGTCGTCAGCGTCAGACCGACCGCGGAGGCGACGATGCCCACGGCGGCGAGCACGGTGAAGAAGACGATGTTGCCGCCGAGGGCGATCGACGCGGAGACCATCCGCGCGTCACCCGCCGCCCGCGCCGCCGAGACGGCGGTGAACATCGCGATGGCCGAGCCCGCCGAGCACGCCGCGCCGACCGTGGCGCACAGGAGCGTCCACCACCACATCGACGCCTGCAGGCGGATGTCCGACAGCACGAGCCGGATCACGACTCCTCCCCGCCCGCCTCGTCCGCCGACTGCGCCGCGAGGACGGCGTCGCCCACCGCGCGGGAGTCGCCACCGGGGATGACGGCGTGTACCCGCCCGGACCCCATCACCACGACCTGATCGGCCCGCGCGGCCGCATGAGGGTCGTGGGTGACCATGAGCACCGTGCTCCCCTGCGCGGGAAGCGCCTGCAGCCAGTCGAGCACCACATGACCCGACTTGATGTCGAGCGCACCCGTCGGCTCGTCGGCGAAGACGATCCGCGGCTGGTTCGCCACCACCCGGGCCACCGCGACGCGCTGGCGCTCGCCACCGGAGAGGCGGTCGGGGCGTCGCCGCGCGTGCTTGGCGATGCCGAGCCGCGCCATGGCGTCCTCGACCCGCGCCCTGGGCACCCGGCGGCCGGCGAGCCGCGCCGGCAGGGCGATGTTGTCCTCGACCGTCAGCGAGCTGACGAGGTTGTACTCCTGGAAGACGAAGCCGATGTTCTCGCTGCGGAACGCGGCCTGCTTGCGGGGGCTGAGCGAGCGGACGTCCGTCCCGAGGATCTCGACGGACCCCGCGGTCGCCCGCTCCAGCCCGGCCGTGCAGAGCAGGAGCGTCGACTTGCCCGAACCGGAGGGGCCGACGACGGCGGTCAGCCGGCCTTCGGGAATCTCCAGGTCGATGTCGTGCAGGACGCGCGTCGTATCGCCCCGGCGGCCGGGAACGGGGAATTCCATCCGAAGGCCGCGCAAACGAATGCACGGCACGGGAGCGGTAGTGGAGAATGGCATGAACCAAGGAAAGCAAGGCCGGGCAGTGGAGTGCACGGGTGCCCGCACTGCTATTGGAGGTAGACTTGGATCTACCGTCCGACCCATCCGAACTGTGCGAAAATGTTGATCATGGCGCAGATTCGTGTTGCCCGGAGACTGCTGACCGAATTCGTCGCAGCGGCCGCCTTTCCGATTCTCCTGATTTCCGTTCTCGCTGCGCCGGTCTCGGTTCCGGTGGTGGCCGAACTGGACCGCTCCAGGGCGCAGTGGTGCGGAGTCCGGACGATGCCGCTGCGACCCGTCGACCGCAGCTGGCCGCAGTGGGTGGCCGGTCGGCTGCGGGCACGGTCGGTGTGGAAGACCGACCTGCCCGTGTTCGTCACCGCCGCGCTCCTGTCCGCGCTCTCGCTGTTGGTGGGCTTCTTCGGATTCGTCGGCGCTCTGGCGCTGGTTTTCTCCCCCGTCTTCTGGGGTTTCGGCATTGCCGCGAAAGTCGGCCCGTTCACCCCGGCCGCCCTGTGGGAAACCCTCGTGGCGGTGCCCGCGGGAATCGCCCTCGGTGCGGTCACCGTGGGCGCGCTGGCCGGCATCTCCCTGCTCCGCGACCTGCTCCTGCGGGCCTTCTCGGGGAGCCGGAACCCCGACCTGCTCGCGAAACTGGAGGAACTCCGCGCCAGCCGGGCCTCGCTGACGGCGGCCTTCGAGAACGAGCGCCGGCGCATCGAGCGTGACCTGCACGACGGCGCCCAGCAGGAACTCGTCGCCCTCGTCATGCGCCTGGGAATCCTGGAAGCCGCAGCGACGGCCACCGACCAGGAACGGATCGTCCAGCTGGCCCGCCAGGCCCAGGCCCAGGCGGAGCGCGCGCTCGAACGGCTGAGGGAGACGGTGCGCGACATCCACCCCAGCGAACTGAGCGATCTCGGTCTCGTCGCCGCCGTCCGCGAACTGGTGGCCAGATCACCGTTGCAGGTCGAACTGACCAGCACCGGTACGGACGCCTGGCTCTCCTCACCGATCGCCACGGCCGTGTACTTCACGGTCTCCGAGGCCCTGACGAACATCGCCAAGCACGCGGGCGTCGGGAGCGCCCGGATCGAGATGCGGTGCACCGAGAGCGGCGTCCGCGTCCGGGTGGGCGACGACGGCGCCGGCGGCGCGCGGATCAGCACCGGATCCGGGCTCTCCGGGCTGCGTGAGCGGATGCGAAGCGTCGGTGGGAACCTCGAAATCATCAGCCCGCCGGGCGGCGGAACGGAGGTCGTGGCATCCGCCCCGGCCCAACCCCCGTGGTGACGGAACTCGACAGGGAAAAGCGATGGGAAATAGATTGTGAGAATCATCCTGGCGGACGACAGTCTGCTGATACGCGCCGGAATCCGGGAGATCCTGGTTTCCAGTGCCCACGACGTGATCCGTGAATGCGAGGACGCCGACGAACTGGTCGCCGCTGTCGACGACCTCACCGCCGCCGGAGCCGCCCCCGACCTGGTGATCACGGATGTCCGCATGCCGCCCGGGAACACCGACGACGGACTCCGGGCCGCGATCGACATTCGGTCGCGGCACCGGGACCTGCCGGTACTGGTCCTCTCCGCCTACGTCACGGGCCCGTACGTGCGCGAACTCCTGAACGGCCCGGGCGCCGACGGGGCCGTCGGCTACCTGCTCAAGGAGAAGGTGGGCAGAGTGGCGGACTTCCTGCGGGCCGTCGAGACGGTCTCCGGCGGCGGAGTGGTGATCGACCCCGAGGTGGTCCGCCACGTCACCCGCGCCGACCCGCCGCGGGGCCCGCTCGCCCGGCTCACGGCCCGCGAACAGGAGGTGCTCGCTCTCATGGCCGAAGGCCGCTCCAACGCGGAGATCGCGACAGAGCTGTTCCTCTCGGGCGCCGCCGTGGCCAAACACGTGGGGAACGTCTTCCTGAAACTCGGCATGCCCTCCGGCGAGGACAACCGCCGGGTGAAGGCCATCCTGACCTGGTTCGAATACAACTAGCCGTGCCGCCAGGACCAGGACAGCGGAACGGCTCCCCGCCCGGTGACGCTCTGCGGGGAGGAGCAACGTGCCTTCGGCCACGGGCCGCGCCCCACCGTCCGGTGATCCCCGGCGGTGTCCACGCCCCCGAGGCCGAGCAGGACGTGGGACCGCCGCGCTTCGGCATGCCCGGACGATGGCCCGGTCCTCGCCGCACAACTCGGCCCGGCACCTGCCCGCCCACATCCCATGGGAGGTTCGCCGCTCGGCTTCCTCCCAGCGGGCGGACGCGTCGGGCTGCTCCTCGCAGCACCCACCGTGCGCCAGCCGACGCGCCGCCTCGTCCCCCATGCGGAGGAATCCCTGCCAAGCCGGCCCGGACGGCTTTCCTCCGACACTAGGGTGGCCCAGTGAGTTCCCAACTTCTCCTGAAAGAGCGGAGGTTGAACCCCGAACGAATCGTCTGGACCTGGTGCATCGCCCCGGACGGCGCCACCGTCACCGAGTGGGGCCCGCGCGCCCTGTGGCAGCTCGCCGAGGACGTCCACGAGCGCTGGGCCGCTGCCGGAGGACCGGGCACCTACCGGCTGGAGCTGACCGACCAGGAGCAGCGCGTCGTCGGCGGCCCGAGCCTGCACTGGGTGCTGCCGCTGTGAACGTGACCCCGCCGACCCGTGAGCCTTTCGCGATCGCCGCACGGCGCCGGTTCGCCCCGGCCGCAGGAGGCCAGTGCGCCCGGCCGCCGCCCACGCCAGTGTCCGCCCGCCACCCTGCCTGTGCCCTCGACGAGACTGGAGCCGCCCCGTGAAATGGCCACGCCGAACGCCCCGTCCCGACGTCCGGCCCTCGCCCGGCGAACTCCGCCTCTTCGGGGCCAGGTTCGGCTACGACTTCGGGTTCACCCGGCACGAGAGCGCCACCGCCGATGCCACGCTGCGCCGCGTCGCCCGACAGATCCCGGCCATGCTGGTCCTTGCCTGGCGCCTGGCCTGGCGGGCCGACCGGCGGCCCCTGGTCGGCGTGGTGTGCGCCGAGGTCGGCCGTGCCGTCTTCGCCGCGGTCGCGCTGGTGGCGACCAACCGGGTGCTGGCCCAACTGCTGGTCGGCGGCAGCGCCGTGCAGAGTCTGCACCGCGCGCTGGTTCCGCTGCTGGTCGCGGGGGCGGCGACCGGCGCGGCGAGCTGGCTGTCGTCGGCCTCCACGTGGTCGGCGGCGGTCCTGGAGCCCCAGGTCGAGCGGATCACCACCCTGACACTGCTGCGGCACGCCGACTCGGTCGAGCTCGCCGCCCTGGAGGACGCGGAGTTCGCGCGGACCCTGGAGAGCGCGCGGTTCGGAGCGGACTCCGTGCGGCGCCTGATCAGCGAGGCCGTATCCGTGCTGGGCGCCGTGCTGACCATGACGGCGACCGCCGGGGTGATCCTGTCCCTGAACGTGATGCTGCTGCCGATGCTGGTGCTGATCGCCGCGCCCCGGGCCTGGGGTGCGGTACGCACCGCCCGGCGCAGGCACGCCTCCGTGATGGCCTGGATCCAGCACGCCCGCGCCTCCAACCTGATCTGCCAGCAGGTCACCGCGCCTCAGAACGCGGCCGAGTTGCGGGTCCACGGGGTGGGCCGGTGGCTGCTGGAGTGCTACGAGGAGATGGCGCGCACCTCCGAGGGGGAACGCCGGCGCCTGGCCGGGGCCGCGGCCGCCACCTCGGCCGGTACCGCTGCGGCGTCCGGCGCCGCCTCGCTGCTCACGTTCGCGCTGCTGGGCTGGCTCGTGCTTTCCCAGCGGCTGCCGATGGCCGGCGCGGTCACCGTCATCGTCGGCATCCGCAGCGGCGCAGCCACCGTCGGGACCCTGCTGACCGGTGTGAACCGTATGTTCGAGGAGTCGCTGTATGTACGGGATCTTGAGCGGCTCGGTACGGCCGCCGCCGAGCGGGCCATCCCCACCGGGGGTGCGGACCTGCCGCAGCGGCCCGACGAGATCCGCCTGGAGAAGGTGACGTTCACCTATCCCGGCCGTACCGCACCGTCCTTGAGCAGCGTGTCCCTGGTCATCCCCCGGGGCAAGGTCGTGGCCCTGGTGGGTGTCAACGGTGCGGGGAAGAGCACGCTGGCCAAGCTCCTGGTCGGCCTCTATCAACCCGACGAGGGCCGGATCCTGTGGGACGACGTGGACACCCGGACCGCCGACCGCCGTCAGCTGTTCTCCTCCTGCGTCCTGTTCGCCCAGGACTTCGTCCGCTGGCCCTTCACGATCCGGGCCAACACCACGGCCGGACGCCCCGAACACGCGGAGGACGGCCAGGCTCTCCGGGACGCGGCCGACTTCGCCGGGCTCGACACCTTGCTGAGCGAGCAGCCGAACGGCTGGGACACCATGGCGGCCAAGGGCTTCATCGGAGGCGTGCAGCTGTCGGGCGGGCAGTGGCAGGGGATCGGGACCGCCCGAGCGGCCTTCCGGTTCTCCACTGCCGGCCCCGGCGCGAGGCCGCCGCACCTGGTGATCGCCGACGAGCCGACCTCCGCGCTCGACCCGGCCGCCGAGATCGCCGCATTCGACCGCATCCGCTCACTGGCCGCCCAGGGCATGACGGTGGTTCTGATCACCCACCGCCTGGCCGCCAGTGCCGCCGCCGACCTGATCTACGTCCTCGATGGCGGCGAGCTCGTCGAACAGGGCACCCACGACCAGCTCATGGGCAACGAGCCGGACCCGGACCGGCCCGGGCGCGGCAGCTACCGCACCGCCTACCTGCTCCAGGCCCACCAGTACGGCACCACCTCGCTGCCCGGACAGCGCAACCCCCGCACCGCCGACCGGGCCTGACCGCCCGACCCTGCTGACCGGCCGACGCTGGCCGGCCCGATCACTCATCCCCACCGTGACCTCCCGCTGCTCACCACCGCCAAGACAGAAGGAGTCCGCCCGTGAACCTTCCCACCGTCACCCGCCAGCCGGCCGTGCCCGAGCCGTGGCAGCACCACGGCCGTGCCACCCTGCTGGACACCGGTTCGTACCTGATCCACCGCGACACGGTGACCCAGCCCGACGGGACCGAAGGGGCCTTCGAGTTCCACCAGGCCCGCGTCGACGGCGCCCTGACGATCGCCCTGGACGACCAGGGCCGGATCGCCATGGTCCGCTACCGCAGCTACGTCCACGGCGAGGTCCTCACCCCGCCGGGCGGCCGCCTCGATGCGGGCGAGGACCCGCTGGGCGGCGCACGGCGCGAGCTCAAGGAGGAGGCCGGCATCACGGCCGCCACCTGGAACAGGCTCGGCGAGATCGCTCTGATGACCAAGAGCACCGCACGCCTCCACATGTTCATCGCCCGGAACCTGACGATCGGCGAACAGGAGCTGACCGGCACCGAGACGGGCATGACCGTGGAGTGGTGGCCGCTGGACGAAGCGGTGGCCGCCGCGATGGACGGCCGGCTCCTGCTCTCCGGCGCCGCCGTGTCGGTCCTGATGGCCGCCAACACCATCCACCCCGAGGGACACCTCTGAGCGCCCCTCCGGTCGAAGCCCCCGCCCTGCTGCACACCTGTCGATCCCGCAGCGCGAGCACACCCGCCAGGAGGAACGCCGCGGTCGCCGTCACGCCTGTACCCGGCTCGACCCGGCCCGCACCGCCCTGGTGGTGATCGACATGGTGCCGTTCCTCGACGGGCCGTACGCGCGCGCGGTGTGATCCCGCAGATCCAGGACCTGTCGGGTGCTCTACGGGAAGCTGGCGGCCTCGCGGCCTGGGTGCTGCCGGGCCTCGGCCGTCCCGTGGCGATCGGCCGCGACCACGCTCGTATCCGAACCGCGAACAGCGACCAGCAAGGCCGGGTTCGACGCGACGATGCCGGCACGGAGCCGGAACCGGCCGTACGGCAGGTGAGGCAAACCGCGCAAGTCGGGGAAGGCCCGGAAGGCGTGAGCACCACCAGCACCAGGAGATCCGCGCCCGCACCGCACTCCGCGCCCCGGACCCCGCGCACCGCAGGGCCGGCCCCGGCCGTCGGCGGTGCCATCGGCCGGGCGAGATGTGACGAACTGAATTCCGATCCTCCGTTTCCCGGTATCGATTTCATGGTCACGGTCGAACGTGGCCGAATGTTCCTCTTCTGGAGCCTGGCGTGCCGCGCTAGCCTCACCGTAAGAAGCCGGAAAAGAGGGGGAAATGAACATCAAAAGGATGCGATCAATCCGAATCACCCGACCGGGGCGCCGGATGGCCACGGCCGCCGGCCTGCTGGCGATCTCCGCGGCCAGCGTCGTGGCGATCCCCGGCACTGCCAGCGCCGCCACCGCCGCCTACAACGGCGCATGTGGGAGCGGGTACAACGTCAAGAGCTGGTTCGGCATCCAGTCGCCGACCGAGGAGGTGACGGTCTACCTGACCTACTCGGCCGCCACCGGCAAGAATTGCGTCGTCGGGATAAAGGACAACCAGACCACGACGCGGTCCATCACGGTGTACATAGAACGTGACGACACCCCCGGTTCCCGGGTCACCGACTCCGGGAACTACACGAAGTACGCCGGCCCCGTCTACATATACGCGAAGGGCGCGTGTGTCACCTGGGGCGGCGTGTTCAACGACCTGGAAGTACTCCGGCGGCACACCAACTGCGGGGCGTGACCCCCATTCGCGAAGCCGCCCGCCGTCCCGGTGCGACGACCAGGACGGCGGGCGGCAGCGGCCGGGCGCGCTCCGGCTGTCGTGGCGGGCAGCGGCAAGCAGGTGGACGGCTGCACCGTCGGTGCGGGAGCCGCGCACGGTCCTGCCGCCGACGGCCGGAGCGACCAGGACGGGGGCGGGATCTTCGACCGGATCCATCGGGGACAGCGGCAAGCGCCTCGGCCGGGGCGGCCGGCCCGGCCTTGGTTCCGCGGGCGGGCGGAGGGCGGTGGCATTCTCGCAGTGGCGCGCAAGGACGGTGATCAGGGAGGACGGCACGCGGACGCGACTTCAGGTCGGTCTTCGGTCCCGGCGCCCTTGATCATCCGGCGCCGCGTCGTTCGTTTCCACTGGGGCGTGCAACGGTCCCCCGAACCGTGTGCATCGAACGCCTGGGCGAACGCCGACCTCCGACGGACACGGCGCTCTCATGCCGTCAGAGAGGGGTGGACGGGGGTGGGATGCGGGCCAGGAGTTCGTGGGCGGCCCGGGTCAGATGTGCGGGAACGTCGTCCGGGTATGCGGCGCCGGCGGGGTCCATGAGCGCCACCATCGCATCGACCACGGGTGCCAACTCCTCGCACTTCCCATAGGCTTCGGCCACATCCTCGACGATGAGTGCGGCGCCCTCGACGGGGTCGAGCCACCCGCCGACGATCTCGGCGGCCCACCAGCGGGCGAGCGCCAGCCGGCCCTCCCAGTACTCCTCGGGCGGGTGGAAGCCGAAGCCGAGCTCGTCCATCACCTGGCCGAACAGCTCCGAGGCCTGGTCCTCCTCACCGCGAAAGAGCGCGGCGAGGAGGACCAGCGACGGGGTGTCCACGCCGGCGACCAGGACGCGGAGCGCGGCCCGGATCAGAAGATCCGGGTCAGCGCGTCGGCCGTCGACCCATCCGTGGGCGACCTCCCGAAGTTCCCGCACCGCCTCGGCCGCCGTTGCGGGGGCTTCGCTCGTCGTCATGGCGGCATGATGCCACGGCCCTCCGACGGCCGGTCGGCGGATATCGCGCGGTCGGGTCCGGCGCTGCCCGCCGGCGAAGCCTTCGTGCGGGTGGCGCAGGGGCGACCGGGGGCTGCCGAGTGGGCGGGCCGTCGGCGTTCGGCCCTCGGGGAACAGAGCGGTACGAGGGCCGCCGACCCGTCGCGCTTGAACCACACAGACCTGCGCCCGAACCTGAGGATGGCACGCGGACGCGACTCCAGGTCGGTCTTCGGTCTCAGCAACCTTGATCATCTGGCGTCGCGTTGTTTGTTTTTGCTCGGACACCTCACCCTGAAGCCGGCGAACCGTCACGTCCCATCTCCTGAGAACGCATCAGCCCTGCGGCCGGGGCAGGTGTCCCGGCCGCCCTGCTGCCCGGCCGCCGCCCGTCAGTCGGCCAGCAGGAGCACCACCAGGATCGGCACGCCGAAGACCAGGAGGATCACGAGAAGGGTCCCCAATGGCCCGCCGCTGTTGCCGCCGCCGCCGAAGGGCCCGTCTCCGCCGCCGACGACACTGCTGAGCCACGAGTCGTTGCCGTCACCGCCGTGGTGACCACCGTCCATGCCGACCTCCTCCGTTCGCGTTCTCCGCCCGCACCGTCGGTGCCTCAGGCCAGTTCCATGAGGATGTCGGCGCGGGCGTAGTAATCGGCCACCGGGAGGCGGTCGCGGGTGATCCTGACGAATCCGGCGTCCTCGTAGAGGTGGACGGCGGCGGCCAGTGTGCTGTTGGTGCCGAGGAACAGCCGGGCCCCGCCGAGCGCCCGGGCCCGGTCGACCGCCGCGGCCACGAGCCGGCGGCCGATGCCGTGTCCCCGCGCGGCGGGGGTCACGGCCATCTTCGCCAGCTCGAACACGGCGTCCGGGTAGGCCAGCAGCGCCACGCACCCCAGCACGGTGCCGCTGCCCGGCTCGCGGGCCAGGAGCACGTCGCCGCCCGGGTCCACGATGCGGCCGAACGGATCCCCGAGTACGGCCCGGTCCTCCTCCTCCAGGGTGAACAGCCGCGAGATCCATTCCTCGTTCAGCGCGCGGAACGCGTCGGCGTCGCTCGGCGACGCGATCGAGGAGACCACGGTCGGGGCGGAGGCGTACGGCATGAGGCGGTTCCCTTCCCTGAACGACACCATGTCAGCCTCCGGCTCCGCCCACCGAGGTGTCCAATACACACATCGGCCGCCATCCATAGGCTGGAGATATGGATCAGCGAATCGAACTCCGCCATCTGCGGTACTTCCTGGCGCTGGCCGAGGAACTGCACTTCGGCCGCGCCGCCCAGCGGCTGCACATCGCCCAGCCGGCCCTGTCCCAGCAGATCAGACAGCTGGAGAAGATCGTGGGCGTCGAACTGTTCCGGCGGACCTCCCGGAGCGTCCGCCTCACGGACGCGGGAGCGACGTTCCGGCCGCGGGCCGGGGACCTCCTGGGCCGGCTGGCCGCCGACCTCGACGAGGCCGGCCGCGTCGGCCGCGGCGAGACCGGCCGCCTGGACATCGCCTTCATCACCTCCGCCACCGCGATCGTCAGCGAACGCCTCCGCGCCTTCTCCCACCGCCGTCCGGACGTCCGGGTCAGGCTGCACGACGGCTTCACCGTCGACGTCCTGACGGCCCTGGAACGCGGCACCGCCGACATCGGGATCGTCCGGGACGCCGAGGAACGCGACGACATCGACCTCGCCCTCCTGACGACGGAACGCCTCGTCGCGGTCGTCCCCACCGACCACCCCGCCGCCGGGAACGGCCGGGTGAAAGCGGCGGCGCTGGCCGCCGACCCCCTGATCCTCTTCCCGCGCTCGGCGGGAGCCCACGCCTTCGACGTGAACACCCAGCCCATCCGGGACACCGGCAACGACGTCCGGGTCGCCCAGGAGTGCTCCAACTGGCACACCATCATCATGCTCGTCGCCGCCGGCCTCGGCGTCACCATCGCCCCCCACAGCGCCACCACGCTGCTCCCCGCGGGCGCACGGCGCCTCGAACTCGACGGGCCGCCCGCCGTGAGCCGGGTCCTCCTGGCCACCCGCCGGGGAGACGACCGTCCCCTCGTGCGTGCCTTCACCGCGGTGTCCGAATCCGTGGTGGCGGGCCGGGGCGAACGGTCGAACGACGGTGCCGCGTCGGCCCGTTGAGCGGTCAGGCCGTGCGGCCGCCGTCTGCCCGGGTCAGGGGTTCCTCGGGGGTTCCTCAGGGGCGAGATCAGGGGCAGTCCGGAGGTGTGGACACCGCGAACGGCCCTAGGGTCTGTCGTCGAACCCCCGCCGGCGGGGCGGCGTTGGGGCACCCACCTCGCCGCGTTGTCGTCGGTCGCCAATGGCCCCCAGCCTGGCGGCCGGGAGGTGCCCCCACCGCAGTGGCTCCCTCCTCCGCCTTGCGATGCACGCACCCCAACGCCGCCCCGCCCGCCCTCCGGGCGAACGACGGGGGTTTGAAGACAGACCCTAGCGTCGGTGCGGCGGGTGACCGATGCCCCGACCGATGCCCCGATGGAAAAGGCGAGCGAGTGTTCCGGAACAAGGCTCTACCGGTACGGGCTTCGAGCCCGGCCTCCGTCGGCGCGGGGCGGGCGGGCGACACCGTCCGCCTGACCGCCGTACACAAGACGTACGGCCGCGGCGACAACCGGGTGCGGGCGCTCGACGGGGTGGACGTCGGCTTCGAGGCGGGCACCTTCACCGCCATCATGGGCCCTTCGGGTTCGGGCAAGTCGACGCTGCTGCAGTGCGCGGCGGGCCTCGACCGGGTCGACGCGGGCCAGGTCCTGCTCGACGGCGCGCCGTTGCACGAGCTCTCCGAGCGCGCCCTGACCGAGCTGCGCCGTGAGCACATGGGCTTCATCTTCCAGTCCTTCAACCTGGTCCCCGCACTGACTGCCCGTCAGAACATCGAGTTGCCGCTGCGGTTGGCCGGGCGCCCGATCGACCCGGTGGCGATCGACCGGGGGCTTTCCGAGGTCGGCCTGGCCGAGCGCGGTGGGCACCGGCCCGCCGAGCTGTCGGGCGGGCAGCAGCAGCGGGTCGCCATCGCGCGTGCGCTGGTGACCAGGCCCGAGGTGATCTTCGCGGACGAGCCGACCGGCGCGCTGGACTCGCGTACCGCGCGGGAGGTCCTGGCGCTGCTGCGCGGCGTCGGCGAGGAGCACGGGCAGACGGTGATCATGGTCACGCACGACCCGGTGGCGGCCTCGTACGCGCAGCGGGTGGTCTTCCTCGCCGATGGCAGGGTGACCGGCGAGCTGTTCGAGCCGACGGCCGAGACCGTGGCGCTGCGGATGGCGGCGTTGGAGCCCGGCGGGAGCGGGGCGAACCCGTGCTGAAGCTCGCCATCGCCACCCTGCGTCACCGCTTGATGGGCTTCGTGGGCGCCTTCCTCGCCCTCGCGCTCGGCACGACGATGATCGGCATGATGACGCTGACCCTGGCGGCCACCTTCGGCACGCCGCACCCGGGGCCGCAGCGGTTCAAGGAAGCCCGGGTCGTGGTCGCGCCGCAGGGCTTCGAGGGGCGCGCGATGAAGGCCCCGGCGGTGCTGCCGGCCGAGGTCGTGACGACGGTGACCGCCTCGGGCGAGGCCACACCCGACCGCAGCTTCCCGGTACGGCTGAACCCCGGCTCCGGGGGGACGACCGGCCACCCCTGGTCATCGGCCGCCTTCGCGGGCTACCGCCTGGTGGCCGGGCGCGCGCCGCAGGCCCCGGACGAGATCGTCGTCGGCGGCGGAGACCAGTCGCTGATCGGGCGCCAGGCCGAGGCCGCCACCTCCGACAACGCCGGCCGCTACCAGGTGGTGGGGGTCACCGACGCGCTCTGGTTCGAGAGCGCCGTCTTCTTCGGCGATGCCGAGGCCCAGCGCCTCTCGCCCGGGGTCAACGCCCTGGTCACCGACCAGAACACGCAGCAGCTGTCCGCCCTCGTGGGCGGCCGGGCCGTGGTCCTCGGTGGTGACGACCTGACCCGGCTCGACGCCGACTCCACCGGCGGCGCCCAGGCGCTGGCCAACGCCCAGGCGATGGCGGGCAGTACGACCGGACTGGCGGTGTTCGTCGCGGTGTTCGTCGTCATCGCGACCTTCGCCTTCGCCGCCGAGCAGCGCCGCCGTGAACTGGCGCTGATGCGGCTGGTGGGCGCCGCGCCCCGGCAGGTGCGGCGCATGGTGCTCGGCGAGGCGCTGCTGATCGGCCTGGCGGCGGCGGTCGTCGGCTGTGTCCTCGCCCCGCTGTGCACCGTGCCGCTGCGCTCCTGGATGCTCGACCACAACGTGGCCCCGTCCTGGTTCACCATCCCCTTCAACCCCCTGCCGCTGCTGGTCTCCTTCGTCATCGGCGTGGCCGCGGCGCTGGCCGGCTCGGCCGCCACCCTGGTCCGGGTCTCGCTGATCCGGCCGATCGAGGTGCTGCGCGAGAGCGCGGTGGAGCGCCGCGGGATGACGCCGATCCGCTGGCTGCTCGGGATCGGGATGCTGATCGGCGCGGTCGCCTCCGGGATCGTCATCGCCCGGACCGAGCCGTACCTGGCGGCCAGCGCCCGCAAGTACGAGGCCGTTCCGGTCCTGTACGTGGGGGCGGTCACCCTGCTGGCGCCGATCCTGCTGCGGCCGGTCACCCGGGCGCTGATCGGCCCGCTGCGCGGCTCGGCCAAGGCCGGCCCGCTGCTGGTGCGCGAGAACATCCTCACCTCCCGGCGGCGTACGGCCGCCACGGTGGCGCCGATCGTGGTGGCCGTCGGACTGGTCGCCACCCTGCTGACGGTGCAGAAGTCCGGTGACGCGGTGGTGCTCGCCCGCCAGCAGCGGGAGATCCACGCGGCCGGCGTGGTGGTGCCCGGCGGCACGGGGATCGACGCGCGGACGCTGGAGAAGCTGGCGGCCGTGCCCGGGGTCCGGGTCACCCCGGTCACCTCGATGAACATCCGGATCGGCACCGCGAAGGGCGACCAGATCGACTCGCTGAGCACGAACGCCGTGCCCGCGTCCGCGCTGGGCACGACCGTCACGCCGCCCGTGCTCTCCGGCTCCCTCGCCTCGCTGCCCGAGAACTTCCTGGTCATCGACGAGCACGCGGCCCGATCCGACGGTCTGTCGGTGGGGGACCAGGTGGTCACGCTGCTGCCGACCGGCGCTCGGGTGCCGACCGTCGTCGCGGCGGTCGTCGCACGCGGCCTGAACGGCGACGACACCTACCTGTCCGCGTCGCTGACCGGCGCGGTGACGCCGAACCGGGTCTACCTCGACTCCCGGACGGGCCCGGGCCGGCCGCTCGACGAACAGCAGACGGCGGCGATGAACCAGGCGCTGGCCGGCTCCGGCGCGCACGTCATGACCCATGACGCCTACCTGGAGGCCCAGCGCGCACGCGCCGCCGAGCAGACGGACAACGCCGCGGTGGTCATCCTGGGGATCGCGCTGGCCTACGCGCTGATCGCCGTCGCCAACACCCTGATCATGGCGATGGCCGGGCGGCGGCGGGAGTTCGCCCTGCTCGGGCTGGCCGGCGCGGTGCGCGGCCAGATCGCGAAGGTGGCCGTGGCCGAGTCGGCCGTGGCGGTGGTCGTCGGCACGCTGCTCGCGGCCGCGGCGACCGGGCTCGCCGCGGTGACCCAGCACGCTTCGCTGAGCGAACTCGTCACCTCGGCGCCGACGGTGATCCCGTGGACGCAGGTCCTGGGGACCGTCGCGCTCTGCGCCCTCGTCACCGTGATCACCGCGTGGGGAGCGGCCTCGCGGGCGACCCGTTTCCGGGCGATCGAGGCCGCAGGCATCCGGGAGTAGGGGATCCCGGAGTGGGGCATCCGGGAGTAGGTACGGCCCTCCGCCCCGGCCCCGCCCCGGAGTGTGCGACCGAGGTGTGAAACACCACACTTCCGCTCCTGAGCGTGCCGGTACTCGCCGCCCGGCCGAGGGCCGAGGACACTGGTCGCCGTGACTGATGTGCGCGAGACCTTGGATTACCAGACCTTCGGACAGGCGGTGCGCGAACTCGCGCAGACGATCGCCGACGACGGATACGAACCCGACCTCGTCCTGAGCATCGCCCGCGGCGGGGTGTTCGTAGCGGGCGGTCTGGCGTACGCGCTGGACTGCAAGAACATCCACCTGGTGAACGTCGAGTTCTACACGGGCGTGGGCACCACTCTGGAGATGCCCGTCATGTTGGCGCCCGTTCCCGCCGCGATCGACTTCACCGACAAGAAGGTCCTGATCACCGACGATGTCGCCGACACCGGCAAGACACTGCGCCTCGTGCACGACTTCTGCCTCGACCATGTCGCCGAGGTCCGGTCCGCCGTCATCTACGAGAAGTCGCACTCCCTGGTGAAGTGCGAGTACGTGTGGAAGCGGACCGACGACTGGATCGAGTTCCCGTGGTCGACGGAAGGACCGGTCGTCAGGCGCGACGGCCAGGTGCTCGACGCCTGATCGAAGGCGGTACGCCCGCAGGTCGGGACGCCGCCGGGGATCGGGCGGGAGCAACAGCGGATCCAGGGCGGCGGCGGTCGGGGGCAGGGCTCCCGGCCGTCGCCGCTTCCCGGTTCATGGGGTAGGAATGGGGGCTGTACGAACCGGGAGAGGGGCGCGCATGAGGGCGGTGCGGATCGCCGGGGTGGCGGCGGGCGCCTTGGCGCTGGCCGCGGGGTGCGCTTCAGGAGGTTCGGGGGATCCCGGGGGTTCCGGGGGATCCGGAGGCATGTCGGCGCAGGCGCACGGCTACCTGTCGGAGGCGCTGGACCTGTTGCAGCGGGAGTCGTTGAACACCGCGACGGTGGACTGGCCGAAACTGCGGGACGAGGCGTTCGCGCGGGCGGCCGGGGCGCGGACGACGGCCGACACCCACGGTGCGGTCGGCGGCGCGGTCGCGGCTCTCGGGGACGGCCACAGCAGGTTCTACCCGCCCGGTGAGGCAGCGGCCGTGGATGCCGACCCCGCGACGGTCGACGCCCCGACGGTCGAACAACTTCCCGGCGGCATGGCCAGGTTGACCCTTCCGGCGGTGAACGGTTCGGAGCGCACCTACGCCGAGTACGTCGCCCGCGGCCGCGCCGCCGTCGCCGGGGCGACCGCCTGCGGCTGGGTGGTGGACCTGCGCCGGGAGAGCGGCGGCGGGATGTGGGCGCCGCTGGCGGTGGCGGCTCCGCTGCTCGGGGACGGTCCGGTGGGGGCCTTCGTCACGGCGGACGGCACCCGCAGCGTCTGGTCGGTGCGCGGGGGCGTGCCGTTCCTGGACGGGACTCCACAGGCGGAGCCCTCCGGGGCCGGCGGTGACCCGGGGCAGGGCTTGCCCGTCGCCGTCCTCACCGGCCCGGGCACGGGCAGCGCGGGCGAGGCCGTCGCCATCGCGTTCATCGGCCGCCCGGACACCCGCAGTTTCGGCGCGCGCACCTACGGGGTGCCCACCGGCAACGCCGCGCACCGGTTGTCGGACGGCGCGGTCGTCCTGCTCACGGGCGCCGCCGAGGCGGATCGCACGGGCCGGATCCACGCGGGGCCGATCGAGCCGGACGAGGCCGTGGACACCCGCAAGGAGGGGGATCCGTCACTCACCGCCGCGACCGGCTGGCTCGGGCGCCAGGAGTCCTGCCGTCGCACCTAGAACGACCACCCCGCGGGGGAGCGGGCAGTCGGCGGAGGCGGCCGGCAAAGAAGTGGTCGCCCGAGGTGCGCAGGAAGTAGCTTGTCCCCGCCCCGCACGCCACCCACGAGGAGTTCTCATGCTCGAAAACATCCAGGGCGTTTCTCCAGAGCGTGCCGCACGACTGGCCCACCTGGTCGAGCGATGCGGGCCGTTGCTGGACCAGGACGAGGGCATGGAACATGTCCAGCGGCTGCTGCGGGACCTCGGGGCCGGGGTCATGGACTCGATCGCCGTCACCCGGGAACTGCTGGGAGTCGGCCTCGGGGAAGCACAGGAGATTGTGCTGTCGAGCGCCGCGCGGACCACCGAGCTGCGGACGCGTCAGCAACTCGTGGACGTGGCGGAGCGAGCGAAGGACGTTGCCGACGGCCTCCTGCAGCTGTCCCGGACCCAAGGGGCCACCAGGATCGTCGCCATCGACGGCACGGGAGGATCCGGCAAGACGACGTTGGCTGCCGCGGTGGCCGGACACCTCGACGGCGCCGTCATCGTCCACGTCGACGACTTCTACCGTCCGATGCCCGACCGCGAGCGGGAGCTGCTCGACGCGGAACAGGGCTACCACCGCTACTTCGACTGGGAACGCCTCCGGGACCAGGTCCTGATCCCGCTGCGGGACGACCGGGCCGCCCGCTATCAGGTCTACGACTGGACCACCGGACAGCTCGGGGCCTGGCGCGAGATCGCTTCCGGAACCGTGGTGATCGTCGAAGGGGTCTACTCCGCCCGCCCGGAGCTGGCCCACTACTACCACTTCACCGCCTACGTCGACACCCCGCGAGGTGTCTGCCTGCAGCGGGTGCGAGCACGCGGCGAGAACCCCGAGGAGTGGATCGGGCGTTGGCGCGCCGCCGAGGACCACTACGTGCACACCACGTGGCCCCAGACCAGAGCCAAGCTCCTCGTCAGGGGCCACTGAGGCGGGAAGCGCGCATGATCACCGACGCGACAGGAACAACATCAAGGTCTTCTACCTACAGGCCCGAGCGGGGCCGCACCGGCAAAAAATCTTGAGAATCTCGATGTGATGTGCGACATGACCTTGGGCACGCCGCAGGCCGACCACACCGGCGGCGACCGGTGGCCGACCAGCCGACATCCGGTGACGCCGTACGTCTTCCTTGCCGTTCATTCCGCCGCTGCCACCACCGGCGCGAACGCGAAGCGGAACCTTTCCACCCCGCGGGGCAGGTCCGCGCTCATCCGATCGTCCGAATCGTCTGCACGTGCCCAGAACACGCTGAGTGTGAAATCGATTGGCTTTCCTTCGAGTTCGAACTCCAGCGCCACATCGGCAGGACCCGAGAAGAGGGTCCACACGTCGATGCGGCCCGTCCGCGACCTGTACGGAACCCTGGCAAGGAGGCTGAACCCCTCCGGACGCACGGGACGGTCGGTCAACTCAAGGGTCACCTCCGCATAGTGCTCCCGAATCGAACTGCGGACCTTGACCGCCCCGTCGGTCAGTGTGACTCCAGGAGTCCTGTCAGCCAGTGGCAGTTCCAGCCAGCTGCCGTCCTCGGCGAACTCGTCCTCCTCCCACAGCCCGAACTGCGAACGTTCGACTGAGACAAGGCCGGTGGACTCGGTCCGAATGCTCCGCATGTCGACGATCCTTGCACGACGGCCGCTTTCCGGATGTCGGGTTCGGAAGAACCTCCGGGCACGAGCACGGCGGCGTGCACGGCACCACGCACGGCACCGTGCAGTACGGCCGACGGTCGTGCCCTGCGGCAGGTTCCGTCTCGGGTCAGGCTCTGGTGGGCCGCTGCCCCTGGGAACTGTCCGTTGCGATCGGGAGGCTGCGCAGTGTCAGCGCGGCCGGTGGAGGCAGTGGTTCGTCGGCCGTGCCGGTGCGGAACGACTGGAGCAGATAGGCCACCAGGCGCCGGGAGGCCGCACCGTCATCCGGCAGGGCGGTCACCAGGCCGCCGTGTGCCAACAGGACCACGACGAGGTCGGAAGGGTGGAAGTCGGCCCGCAGCGCGCCCGACGCCTGTGCTCTGCGTACCAGGGTCGTGAAGTCCCGCTCGGCCTGGTGCCGGGACTGCGCGTGTTCCGACGTGCTTTCCGGGAACGCCGTGACGAACGCGGCCGGGAACCCGCGTTCCTCCCGTTGCAGAGCGCAGACCGTCTCGATCAGCCGCTGGAAGCCCTGCCACGGGTCGGGGGCGGCCAGTGCCTCGGTGAGAGCCCGCGCGCAGGTCTCCATCTGCTGCGCGAACGCGCCCCGGACCAGAGCGTCCCGGGTCGGGAAATGCCGGTACAGCGTCGCCACGCCGACCCCGGCCCGACGGGCCACGGTCGCCATCGGGGCGTCGATCCCGTGCTCCGCGAAGACCGCGCGGGCGGCGACGAGGACGCGCTCCCGGTTGCGCCGGGCGTCCGCCCGCACCCCGTCCCGGGCTGTGATCCGAGAGGATTCCGCCATCACTGTCTCTCGCTTCCGGTCCAAGCGGACGATTGCGTCCACTTGAGAGCTTACGGTCGGTGCCAGATCCCGTACGGCTCCCGGCGGCAAAGGCGGAACGATGAACGACCGCATGATGAAGGCAGTGCTCTACGACCGCTACGGCGGCCCCGATGTGCTCTACACGGGCCGTGTGCCTCGCCCCGAGCCGGCCCGCGGCGAGGTCCTCGTGAAGGTGCGCGCGTTCAGCGTCAACGGCGGCGAACTGGCCGTCCGTGCCGGCCGTCTCCGCCTCCTGAGCGGCCGGACATTCCCCAAGCGGGTCGGCTTGGACTTCACCGGCGAGGTCGCCGAACTGGGGGCCGGAGTCACAGGGTTCGCGGCCGGCGAGCGCGTATGGGGGGTCCTGGGCCGCACCTCCGGGTTCGGCAGCGCCGCCGAGTACGTGGCCGTGCCCGCCGAGCGGGTCGGCCGGCTCCCCGACGGCCTTGACCCGGTGGAGGCCGCCGCGCTGCCGGTGGCCACCACGGCCATCACCGCGCTGCGGGACAAAGCCTGGCTGCGCCCCGGCGAACGGCTCCTCGTCCGGGGCGCGGCGGGCGGTGTCGGCAACGCCGCCGTCCAGCTCGGACGGGCGTACGGCGCCGAGGTCACGGCCCTCGCCCGGGCGGCCGGCCTGGACTTCGTCCGCGGGCTCGGCGCGCACGAGGCCGTCGACCACCGGACCGTGCGGCCGGCGGAACTGGGCCGCTTCGACGTGGTCCTGGACACCGCGGGGACCGACCTGCGGGCCTTCCGGCGCCTACTGGATTCCGGCGGGCGCATGGTCACCATCGCCTTCGACCCGAAACGGCCCGCTGCGACGTTCGGCTACCTCGCGGCCAGTACGGTCCACGGACCCGGCCGGGTGCGCTACTTCAGCGGCGATCCCAAGCGGGCGGACTTCGACGACCTCGCCCGCCATGTGGTCGAGGGCAAGCTGAGTCCCGCGGTGGACACGGTCTTCCCCCTGGAGGAGACAGCGGCGGCGCACCGGGCGCTGGAGGCGGGCGGCGTCCGGGGCAAGTACGTGGTCAGGGTCGCGTAGGACCCTGCTGTCCCGTCTCGGCGAAGTTTCACCGGCCTCACCGGAGATTGCCGACCGCGCCGCTCGTCCCGCCGAGGTTCGACCGGTCGCCAGCGGCGGCGATGAGGGCCGCCAAGCCGTCGAGGTGGCGGTCGAGGCCGAAGGTGAACAGGGATTCGGCGGACAGGCCCAGGCCGGGGTCGGCGCGGGCGGCGGTGAACGCCGGGAAGGTGCCGTCCGACAGCAGCGCGGCCATCCGGCCCTCCTGGACCTGCATCCACTGATCGCCGGTGACACCGCTGGCCTGACCCGCCGCCTGCTCCGCCGCGAGGTCGACCGCGCAGCCAGTGCACCCGCACCACCCCGATCCGGCTGCGCGACTACGGCGCATCGCCGTCACCCGTGTCGGCGGCGGTCGTCGGGTTGAATCCCTTGGTGATCAGCCGGAAGGCCAGGCACAGCTCCCAGGCGAAGACCGGAACGGCGGCGAGCATCCCCGGCCCGGAGACCTGCGGGTAGAGGCCGAACAGGACGGCGATCGCGGAGGTGAAGATCAGTGCGCCGCCGACGAGCCCCAGTACGGCGATGAAGCGCGGTATCAGCCGGGAGCGGTACAGCAGGCAGGCGAGCACCGCGGTGTTGGCCCCGCAGATGAAGTTGGGGCCGAGCAGGAACGTCCAGTCGTGGACGGCGACCAGGGCTTTCCCCGCGGTGAGGAGCGCGGCGCTGTCCGCTCCCTGCGGCGGGTGTTGGCGGAGGGTCACCACGGCCAGCAGGCTGACGATGCCGACAGCGATGACGGCGGCTTCCAGGGTGCGCAGGCCGAGGTACCCGACGGCGAGGCCTTCGCCGTGCCGGCGGGCGACGGGGTACATCGCGAATGCGGTGCCGACGATGCCGATGGTGAGGAGCACCTCGAACAGGGCGCCCAGGAGCACTCGGGTGTCCGGGCCGGCGCCGAGCACGTAGTCGGCGGTCTTCAGGATCGGGCCGTACAGGACGAGCCCGCCGATCGAGGTGACGTGGGTGACGAGGAAGCACGTGCCCGTCGCTGTCGCGAGGGTTCTCGGTGAGGCCACTTGGGGCTCCTTCGGCCGTGGAGGCGGGAATAGGTGTACGCCGTACACCTCACGGCGGGACGGTATGGTGTACCCCGTACACCTGTCAAGGGGGATCGGTGAGGACCATGGCCAAGCAGGCAGACGCCCAACAGGCGGCCACCGAGCGGAGGAAGCCGCTCAACCGGGACCGCGTGCTGCGCGCCGCCGTCGCCCGCGCCGACCAGTCCGGGATCGAGGCGCTGAGCATGCGCAGCCTCGCCCAGGAACTGGGCGTCGTGCCGATGGCCCTCTACAAGCACGTGGCCAACAAGGAGCAGCTCCTCGACGGCATGGTCGAACTCGTCGTCGGGGAGATCGACCCCCCGGCCGACGGCCCCGACTGGAGGAGCGCGATCCGCGAGCGCGTCCTGTCGGCCCGGCGGGCGCTGCTGCGCCACCCGTGGGCCCTGCGCGTCATCGAGTCCCGCGGCACCCCCACCCCCGCCGTGCTGGACTACCTGGACTCCGTGATCGGCACGTTCCGCGGGGGCGGCCTCTCCGTCGACCTGACCCACCACGCGATGCACGCGCTGGGCAGTCGCGTCTGGGGCTTCACCCAGGAGCTGTTCCCGGCTTCTCCGGGAGACGAGCCCGGGGAGCAGGCCGCCGCGCTCCAGGCGATGGCGGCCAGGTACCCGCACATCGCCGAGATCGCCATGGCCCGGGCCCACGACGGCGCGTCGGTCGTCGGCAGCGGCTGCGACGACCAGTTCGAGTTCGAGTTCGCCCTCGACCTCCTCCTCGACGGCTTCGCGCGGCTCCACGAGCGCGGATGGAGCTCCGGGCAGGCCTGAGCGGGCCGGGGGAAACCGGGCGACTCCCGCGCGCCCGATCGCCTGGAGCGGGCGCGCCCCCCGGGCGGCCGCTCACCGCCCGTCGTCGGTTCCGGACCGGACGACGACGCCCTCGTCCGGACCGTGGCCCGGAGCCGGTCGGACCGCGCCGGGAGCAGCGGCTGACGGCCGGCCGGACTGACGGACAGTCGGCTGACGGGAGGGGCCTGTGGCGGCACCCGTCGAAGGCGTGGATATCGTGGCCGACGCCGCGCGGCCGACTCCTCGGCGTGCGGTCTTTCGTCACGTCAGGAGAGAACTGGGTGAAGTCCCCAATGACAGCGCTCCGGAGCGCCGCGGCCGTCGTGGCGGCCGTGCTGATGGCGGCGCCCGCCGCCGCAGGCTCCGCCGCCGCAGCTCCCGCCGCAAGCCCGGACACCAAGGCGGTGACGTACCAGGGCCGCGTCTTCCAGGTGCCTTCGGCCTGGCCGGTGGTGGACCTGGCCGCGGACCCGCAGGCCTGCGTCCGCTTCGACCAGCACGCGGTGTACCTCGGTCACCCGGGCGAGCAGCAGGCCTGCCCGCCGCGGTTGACCGGCCGCACGGAGGCCCTGCTGGTCGAGCCCGCCGAGGGCGCGGCGCCGGACCGGGAGGGCTCCAACCCGGTCGCGCAGACGGTCCGGGCGACCGACGGCGTCGTCGCGGTGACCGGGACGTACGACACGGACCAGCCGCTGGTGCGGCGGATCATCACCGGCGCCGGGCTCACCCCCGCGCCGACGCACCGACCGCAGCCGGCGCCCGCCGGGCCCGGGACGACCGCCGCCCCGAAGTCCGCCGGCACCGCCGCCCCGAAGTCCACCGCTGCCGCGCCGTCCGGCCAGGCCATGGCCGCAGCCGCCGCACCGGCTGCTTCGGCCGCGGCGGCGTCGGTTCCCGCGTCGGCGACGAACTACACCGGCAAGGGCTTCGACGCCTGTACGGCGCCCTCCGGCGCCGCGATGAACGCGTGGATGGCCTCCTCCCCGTACCGGGCGGTCGGCGTCTACATCGGCGGTGTCAGGCGGGCCTGCGCCCAGCCGAACCTGACGGCCTCCTGGGTCCAGCAGCAGCAGGCCGCGGGCTGGGCCTTCATGCCGATGTACGTCGGCGTGCAGGCCCCGAAGATCAGCTACCCCGCCACCGAGGGCGCCAACGCCGCCGACGACGCGGTGAGCCAGGCCCAGGCCCTCGGCTTCGGCCCCGGCACGATCCTCTACTACGACATGGAGGCGTACACCACCCCGCAGTACTCGGCCGCGGTGCTCGCCTTCCTCACCGCCTGGACCAACGAACTGCACGCCTGGGGCTACAACTCCGGCGTCTACAGCAGCTCCTCGTCCGGCATGAAGGACCTGGCCGCGAACGCCGGCAACAGCGCCTACGCCATGCCCGACGCCGTCTTCAGCGCCAACTGGAACGGCAAGGAGGACACCGCCGACCCGTCGATACCGGCCGGCTACTGGAACAACCACCAGCGCGCCCACCAGTACGCCTCGCCGCAGAACCCGGAGACCTGGGGCGGCTACGCGATCGCGATCGACCAGGACTACCTGGACATCCAGCTCACCGCCGCCCCGCCGTCCCAGTCCTCCGCGTTCTTCCTCGGCGTGCGCCAGAGCTCGGGCGCCTGGCCCGGCTTCAGCCCGCTGACGGGCGGCGCGGGCGTGTTCCGCGGCTCGGAGGCCGCGATCACCGGGCTGCCGGGCGGCTCCTCGCAGGAGCTGGGCATCGGCCTGGACGGCCGGCTCTACCACGGGGTCCGCGCCTCGAACGGCAGTTGGAGCGGCTTCGCCGGGGTGCCCGACGACGGCACGCCGGCCACCCAGGCCCGCCGGACCGGCATCGCGGGCATGCCGGACGGCTCCTCGCAGGTGGTGACCGTCGGCAGCGACGGCAACGTCTACCACCGGATCCGCTCGGCCGACGGCAACTGGTCCGGCTACGGGGCGCTCCCCGGGGTCGGCACCCCGACCATGGGGGCCGCGGACATCGCCATCGCCGGCCTGCCCGACGGGTCCGCCCAGGTCCTGGCGATCGGCAACGACGGGAACGTCTACCACGAGACCCGCTTCTCCAACGGCAGTTGGAGCGGCTTCGCCCCGCTCCCGGGTGTGAACAGCTCGCGGATGGCGGCCTCGCGGGTGGCCATCACGGGGCTGTCGGACGGCTCCTCGCAGGTCCTGGTGATCGGCGGCGACGTGAACATCTACCACGAGGCCCGCTTCGCCGACGGCAACTGGTCCGGCTTCGCCGCGCTTCCCGGCAGCGGCACGCCCACCATGGCCGCGCGGGCGGTCGGCATCGCCGGTCTGCCGGACGGTTCGTCCCAGGTGGCGGTGATCGGCAACGACGGCAACCTCTACCACGAGACCCGCTTCACCAGCGGCGCCTGGTCCGGCTTCGCCGCGGTCCAGGGCGCGTACGGCGCGAGCACCTTCCCGGCCCAGCGCGCCGCCATCGCGGGCCTGTCGGACGGCTCCAGCCAGCTGGTGGCCACCCGGAGCTGACCCGGGAACATCCCACCACCGCACCACCCCGGCGCCCCCGCCCCCGGTACGTCCTGTCTCTTATAC